>NZ_JBWYIS010000012.1:0-83177 GCF_056779945.1 Acinetobacter sp. ANC_7635
ATATTACATAAGTGCAGCGGTAGTTCAGTTGGTTAGAATATCGGCCTGTCACGCCGAGGGTCGCGGGTTCGAGTCCCGTCCGCTGCGCCATCCTAAAAATCAAAGCCTAATAAGGGCGCTTAGCTCAGTTGGTAGAGCGTCTGCCTTACAAGCAGAATGTCGGCGGTTCGATCCCGTCAGCGCCCACCATATTCAAGCTGAAAAGCTTATATGACCCTAATTGCGTAAGCAGTTACCGTTGCAGCGGTAGTTCAGTTGGTTAGAATATCGGCCTGTCACGCCGAGGGTCGCGGGTTCGAGTCCCGTCCGCTGCGCCATTTTCTAGATCCCTTGTCTAGATATGATGGTTTCAATCAGCAAGATTTCTTTCTTGCATCGTAAAAATAGCGATGCTATTTTTATTCCTCAAGGGCGCTTAGCTCAGTTGGTAGAGCGTCTGCCTTACAAGCAGAATGTCGGCGGTTCGATCCCGTCAGCGCCCACCATATTCTTTCTATAAAAAGTCTTTTAAGTTTCTATAATTTATATAAAATATGATGAATTCATGTTTATAATAGAATTATGAGAAATCCATACCAGCGTAAGCCTTCAAGTACCTCTATTGCCTCTACAGTTGTCTCTCCAAAAGAACAATACCAACAATTTATGGAAACAATTGTCGCTCAGGCTAAAGTTTATAGTTTATATAATGATGGCTGGGCATTGTGCTCCACTCCATCTGGTCAGCGCACGCTTGCTGTTTGGCAAAGTAAAGGTATGGCACAATTATTGGTTCGTGATAAGTGGGAAAAATATCATGTGGAGGAAATCCAACTGATACCATTTATTGAACAAGTTGTTCCTTATATTCGACAACACAATACTCATTTGTCACTTAACTTGATGCCAGAAGGTCAAAATGTTTTGGTATCGGGGCGACAATTTCTAATTGACCTAAAAGCTTATCTATACCAGTTATCGATCGATCAACCTGAAAAATTAAATAGAGAAGGGGTTCCTTCGCCTCGAAAAATCCGAATACATGATAAATAGAAAATTTAGTATTCTCTTAAAATCCAACCACTAATATAAGCAAAATATTCTCTAAGCCATGCGTTATATCGTGTGGTTAAAGGAGTTTCAGCACTGACTGATGTGATTTGGGTATAACCTTGAAATCGGGCAATGGCTGCAGCACGTGGTGTATGAAAATCACTAGTCACAACCACAATATGACTATCTTGGTTTAAGCCTATTCTGTTTAGCAGCGGAACACTGTTTTTTAGATTGAGTTCGGTGCTGGTGCTTTGACTTTCTTCAAATATACGCTGTGGGTGAATACGATACTTGTCGATCAAATATGCTTTCATAACTGCAGCTTCAGTAATTTTCTGATCAAAACCTAAACCGCCAGTTACAATAATAGAACTACTGGAATATTGAGCGGCGATCGTTGCACCTTGGTCTAATCGAGCCTGAAGCGTTGGGGAGGGTTGGTTATTGATTAAACCACTACCCAAAATAATAATCGCATCAGGTGGTGTATTCATGATGGGGGAATGATTTGATTTAGCTAAAAAATAAAAAAAAATAGCCAAGCTGATTAACCAGATGGAAAAAATTGTCCATCCCATTTTCCAAAACAAGTTAAAGTTAGAATGATTCAAACGGTAGTGTTGGATTTTCTTATTAAAAAACAGACATACAATAATCATTATGCCAATAAATGCTGGAAGTACAGTACCTAAATGAGTTTTATTTTGACTGATTAAAATGATTCCATCGATTAATAGTATCAATGCTATTAACCAAGCGAAAAATTTTAAAATCCTTATATACATTCGATGTCATCACTAGTGGGAAATGAGAAAAAGTATATCGCATAAAAAAACCGAGCAGATTAAATAAAAATCGTGCTCGGTTTTGATCATAATAACCGTGTTAGTAAACGTCTCTACGGTAGCGACCAGCTTGTCTTAATTCATCTACAGTAGTTTCACCTAAGATTTCAATTAAGGCTAGATCAACATCGCTTGCCATACCATTGATACTGCCGCACACATAGATTACAGCACCTTGATGAATCCATTTAACGACTTCATCCGCATTTTGACGCAGAATATGGTGTACATAGACTTTTTCTGGTTGGTCTCGAGAGAACGCGAGATCAATACGCTTTAACATCGCTGTATTTTGCCAAGCTTCGATTGTTTCTTTATAAAAGAAATCATGTTCGCGTTGGCGTTCACCGAAGATGAGCCAGTTGTCAGTGTAGTCCAAACGTACGCGAGCTGAAATTAAGCTCATTAGACCTGCGATTCCTGTCCCGTTACCGATACAAATAATCGGTCGATTATCATCAATTAAATGGAATGATTCATTGGTTCGAATACGAAGTTGTACCTGACTACCAACCGCAACATGATGTGTTAACCAGCCTGAGCCTAAGCCGAGTTGCTGCTGTTCATCACGTTGTTGACGTACCACCAAGCGCATCATGCCTTGAGTTGGAATACTTGCGATCGAATATTCACGAGTAGGTAAATTTTCAAGCTGCTCAACGAGTTCCTCAGCTGTAGCAAATGGCTGAATCTCGCTATTTAAATTTTTATTCCACAGGCTTTCAACTAAGGTTTGACCTGTAGTTGCGAGAACTAAAGCCTCATCTAAGTTGTGCTGTTGTAAAAATGCTTGAATACGTTCAATGCTATTGCCGGGTTGAATTTCCGCAATATCTCCAGCTTGCCAGATCGCGTCGTGATCAGACTCAAGCTCTAAATTATAAGCTGGTTGACCCAAACTGTTTGGATTAAGCAGTGTACGTTTTTGAAGTTTCCATTGATCAAAGACTTTATCAATAGATAGTGTTGCTAATTCCAATTGAGCCGCTTGTGCGAGTGCATCTGTCCAATTTTGAATATCTTGGTTATTGGCATTGTCCACTTCAATCACATTAAAGAGGGGAGTTGCACCAGATGCATTGAACCAGTCATAAATACGATGACCAAAACTACAATAAGTGTCAGGATATTCACGTGAACCAAGTGCCATAACTGCGAATTGAGCATGACTTAGATTCAGTGGATGAGACATCAATTTCTTTTCAAAGCTTGCAGCTAAGTCTGGAGCTTCACCTGTACCGTAAGTACTCGCGACCACTAGAATTTGAGATGCTGTTTGTAGCTCATTAGTGGTCAGGCTTTGCACTGATTTAACAGTGACGGGTTGGTGTGCTGCTTGCAGAATTGAAGCTGTACGCCAAGCCAATTGCTCGGATACACCAGTTTGACTTGCATAAGCGATGAGCCAAGGTTTGGCATTTGGATCAACATCAACCACTGCTAAATTTTGCTTCGCTTCACGGGTCAATTGTTTTTGCTTGCGGCGTTTGAGGTAGAGCATCCAACCCGTCACAAAGAATAACGGCATAGCGAGTGCAGCTAACATCGCGAAGAACTGGTAAATAGGACCAAAGAAGCTGCCACGGTGTACAGGTAACATGCTGCTCATGATTTTTTCATTGAGCTTTTTGTCTTCGTACAATTCAGCATCTTTCAATTGATTCGTATTTAAGTCGACAGTCGCTTTGTTACGAGCACGTTCATGTTGCGGAACAGGATCAACGAAACTCAGTTCTAATTCACCGTTTGCACGTTTAGGAATGGTGAAGGTTACGGAAGAAAATTGATTTTTAAACTGTTGATTAAAAGTAGACCAAGATTGGTTGAGCGCAAAGTGAATCTGTTCTGTTTGGAGTGATTTACGCTCTTCACGTCCTTCACGTCCTTCACGTCCTTCACGTCCTTCACGTCCTTCACGTTGAGCATTTGGTCCAGCATTTGAACCAGGACCTCCCGCTTGCATTTGGGGTTGCGGGCGCTCAACACCAAGCACTTTAAACATGCCGTTGCGCCACCAGTCATATGACCAATATAAACCTGTGCAAGCCAACATGAGATAGAAGATGGCCACCCATGTTCCAACGACTGCGTGTAAATCCCAAATAAAGTTTCGACCTTTTAATTTGGGTTTAACTGAAAACCATTGTTTGAAACTGTGTTTTTTCGGCCAACGTAGATATAAGCCACTGAGGACAAAGAAAATAAGAATCAGTGTACATGCACCGGTAATTTGTTTTCCAGCTGGTCCGACTGTCAAGTTACGATGTAGTTGTTGTACGAATGCGAAGAATTTTCGACCTTTAATTTCAGGTAGTAATTCAGCACTGTAGGGATTGATCATCATGGTCAAACCACGACGTTCGCCTTCTTTCGCAACATTGATACTCGATGAGTCAGTAGGTTGAGCAGCAATTGTAATGCTATTGATTTTAAGATCAGGATGCTCCTGCTGGAAATGTTGATAAATTTCAGCTGGTGTTAATTTTGGGCGTTGTTCAGCAACAACTGTATAACTTTCCTGATTGATCAGCTTGATAATTTGCTGCTCATAAGAATATATCGCCCCAGTGACACCCATAAGTGCCAAAATAAGGCCTGCTGTTATTCCGAAAAACCAGTGTAACTGGAAAAATATTTTCTTGAACATAAGGGTCTGAGTGAATTGGAATTTTTGAATGGTGCGATTATAACCTAACTCAAAAAAAGTGGAATGTATTTGAAGATAATATTTATTCTCATTCTCATATAAAAAATTGTGATAAAAAAACCTCCAAAGTTGGAGGTTTTAATATAAAGCCGTATTTACAGTGATTTTGGCTCACCAACGCTTTCTTTTAGATGTTTACGGATGGTCTCGAAAGAGAAATTTTTGCTGTTCATTCGTTTTGGCAAGATATAAGCGCCTTGCTGACCTTTAACTTTAAAGTTCACCAAAATGAAATCTGGCGTGTTATACCACTCATAGATATCTTTCCAACCAATTGAACCTACACCTTCTTGTAGTCCCATTTTTTGACGCATCACGATACCATGAGGCTGAACACCTAATTTAATTCCAGTAATTTCTTGTACTGGAAACTCATTCATTTTACGTTTAGCGTACCATTCTAGTCCAAACTTTCGCACTAAAAAGTATGTCAGCACACAGACTAAAGCCACCCAGCAAAATACAGTAGAGTAATTTTTAATAAAAATTAGACCCAAAATTGCAAGCGCAGTAATTGCACCCATAATAGCCCAAGCTTTAGTTCCAATTTTATTTGTGCTGCGCCAGATTGCGAGTTGCGCATGGCGTTGTTCAGCTTCAGTAACCTCGTAAGGAACGGGTTGTAAAGTGTAGGCGTATAAGTTTTTTGCAGTCATAGTTTCGTTAACAAAATGTGTATATCTGAGCAGAGTTTAGCATTAAATTAATACAATCAGGGAGTATATTGTACTAATTTACTGCCTTGAAAATTCAACATTTACAGTGATGCCAATGCGCTGGATTGAGTATCATGTTCATGACTTAAACTTTGTTTTAAGGTACTTAATCGTCTTAATACACCAAGCATTAAAGAAAGTTGCTGTAAAACAATCAATGATTTATGTGAATCCTGATCATCTTTATTCAAACGTTCACGAATCGCGGACTCCAAATTTGTCAGATTTAGCTCAGGGAATTCATCTCGCAAAAAAGCACCTTGGATATCATTTAACGCTTGTTGAAGTAGTTCTAATGTTGACTGATCTTGAATTTTTTCACGGTGTGCACCTAGCGCAGCAATATAGCTGATAAACGTATGATTGAGACAGAGGAACTCAAATGCTAAAGCTTTTTGTGTTGGATCAAAATCAGGTTCTGTTGCTAATGTCGATATGAGTGATGCAACATCAGCATCACGATTATGTGCAGTGCGGCGGACTACGCGGTAGTTCAAACTGTTATTACGTCCATGATGATACTGTTGTACGACTTCAGTAAGATACTGGCATTGAGCTTCAAGTGAACGTCTGATTGAATGGGGGAGTCGTCTGAATTTCCAATCTGGAAAAATAAAGCTCACCCCAAACCATGCCAATGCACAGCCAATTAAAGTATCTAACATTCGAGGAAATGCCGCTTGGAAACCTAAACCGTCCAAATTGAAATTAATTAAGGCTAAGATCGTAATAAAGGCAGTGGCTTGCGCATATTGCTTACTGCGTAATTCAAAAAATAGGACGCCACTCACAATTAATAATAAGAGTTGACCTTCGACAGAAGGAACGAAATACAGAATTGCAAAACCAAGAATAATGCCACCGAGTGTTCCCATGATCCTGAGTCTGAGTCGACGTTTTGTGGCGTTGAAGTTTGGTTGACTAACAAATAGGGCTGTTAACAGTACCCAATAACCGTATTCGATATTGGTGACTTGAACAAAAACATATCCGATGAAAAGTACGATGGAAACACGAATTGCATGTCGAAAGAGTACGGATTCAGGGGTTAAATTTTGTTTGATACGAGAAACGATATCTTCCCAACCTTTCAGATCGTCATCTTTAAGTTGGTTTTCTAAATGTTTAGTGCGGTCAAATTTAATATGCCGTTCAGTTTCAAGATTTCGTAATTGAGCATCGATGGCTTTTAAGTTCTGGAGTAAGGCAAAAAGAGCATTAACCCAGATAAGATCATGTTTTTGTTCATCACGGATTTTTTCTAATGACTTTCTGAGATTACTAAATGCATGTTCAAAACGTGGATTATGCTGGTAAGTTGTGCGATTTAAGATGCTTTCACTTAAATCTTTACATGCTTTTGCTTGCAGTGTAAGAATACGTTGGAAGCGAAATAAAATATCACTATGTTCAAAGGCTTTGGTTAATTGTTGATAATCAATATGTGCCGAGTCAGCTCGCTCGTGAATGTCCTGTGCAATAAAATAATATTGTAAGCTGCGACGGGTATCACTTTGACCACGATCTCCTTTTAATCGGGTAAGGAGTGTGGTTTTCATATCATTAAAGATACCTACTAATTTCCCATTTTCCAGCGACAAGCTGATCATACTTTTTTGGTAGCTATTCGCTGTCATATCCACATCAAAGAGATTGGATTTAGCAAAAAGGAAATCACCGAGTGAAGAATAGCTTTTCGAGAGCTGATCTTGAACTTGTCGAGCTGGAAAAATTAAGAAACTAAGCGTAGACAAAATCCCATACCAAATGGCACCAATCACCAAAAGACTAGGTTGCATGTACCATTCGTCAAAAATATCAACACCTAGCATGGCATATACAGAAATTACTAAGCAACCATATGAGATGGTGGCATAACGTCTGCCTAATGAGCCTAGTAAAATGAGACCAATACAAGAGATGATCAGGCCTGAAGCAAAAAGCACAGGATACGGGAATAACAGTTGAACAGAAGCTGCCGCAATAAAGAAACCAATATAGGTATAAATCAGATTCATGATACGTACTGAGAAGCGATCATCGATGTCGCTCAGCCCAGCAGCAACAACCCCTAATGTTAATGGGATCGTCATCAATTGCTGATCTAACAGATAGGGAATAAACGCGGTACCTGCGAAAGCGACGATCATCCGCAGGTTATACATAAATGAAGTATTATAGGTCGCTTTTTTAAGCTGAATCAGCCATTTGTTCAAACCAGAATCCTTTATGAATAGAGGATAGGGGGAGATGAATATAAGTTGAATATTCATCTAATTTAAATAGGGATTATATGCTTGAAATTAACTGTTTGTCTTTATAAAACCACCCTAACTGAATGAGCGTTTTGATCCTTAAAAAATCAATCTTCCAAGAAAACAGCAAACTCTTCAACTGGAACTCGAGGTGTTCTGAAAGTATTCACAAGCGCATCAGGGTCGGCATAGCCTAAAGCCATCCCACAAACGAGTTCTTCGTTGGCAGGAGCATCCAGAACATCAGTGACGATTTGATGAAAATGATTCCATGCCGCTTGAGGGCATGTATCTAAACCACGTGCTTTTGCTGCTAGCATAACATTTTGAATCATCATGGAAATATCCATTTTAGAGCCAATGCCCATGGCTTTATCCACGGTAAAGAAAATGCCAACAGGTGCATCAAATAATTGATAGTTTCTAAGATGTTGTGCAGCCATCTTATCCTTTTCACCTTTTTGAATGCCCAGCAACCCATAAAGTCCCCAACCATTTTCACGACGACGATCGATATACGGGGAAATCCATGTTTCTGGATAATAAGCAAAAGTCTCGTTGTATTGTTGAGCAAGTTCAGGGTTTTGATAAAGTTGCATTTGTGCATGACAAACTTGATCAATTAAACGTTGACGACGTGCGCATGTCACCACATAGACTTTCCAGGGTTGAGTATTTGTGCCAGAAGGTGCTCTTGATGCGACTTCTAAGATTTCTTGGATAAGTTTTGTGTCTACGGGGTGATCTAAAAAGGCACGTATAGATTGGCGGCCAGTGATCACTTCATCAACGGCTTGAGTATGTTCTGTGGACATTGCAACTCCTATTTGAATAATTTTGGATGATCCATGATGTCTCTACGACTAAGGTATAATTTTGAATATGCTTTTAAATAAAGATTTTATAAATTATACAGATATAAACTTTTTTCAATTCATCATCAGAAATTGTGATTGAGAAAATTGGTTTTGACAATAAAAAACATTTAATTATGAAACATAAGTTGCTAGATTAAGTTACAACGAATACACATTATGTTACGTATTTATTTTAATCAATTCATCAAATTTAAAAAAAAGCAGTTTAGTGCATCGTTGATTATTTTAAATTAATCAAACGTTGTGATTGGGATTCAGCAGGTTGACCAAGCATATGTGCACGGATGCAAGATGAAATAATTGGAGATTTTTAATGAGTCAATCAAAACATCAAACATTTTTAAAGAAAAGTTTAGCAATCGCAGTTGCAACTTTTGCAGTTTCTACTGCACAAGCAGCGACTGAAAAAGATGAAATTCAAAAATTACGCCAAGAAGTTGAAGCGTTAAAAGCTTTAATTCAACAGCAACATCAAGTACAACAACAGCAGCAAGTACGATTGGCTGAAGTTAAAGCTCAACCAGTAGCAGCAGCGCCTACAAACTTGAAAACTAAAGCAGGTGCTGAAGTGAATCTATATGGTTTTGTACGTGGGGATGCGAACTATATCATTGAAGGTGCTGACAATGACTTTAATGCTGTAAACAGCGTTGGAACGAGTAATAATCCGTTAGTTGAAGATAAATTACGTGCAACTGCAAAAACAACACGTCTTGGTTTAGATTTCAAATCTAAAGTAGAAGGGGCAGACGTTGGTGGTAAAGTAGAAGTGGACTTTGCAGGCTCAAATGAAGCATTACGTATTCGTCATGCGTATTTAACACTAAATAATTGGTTATTCGGTCAAACTACTTCAAACTTCTTGTCAAATCATGCTCCAGAAATGATCGATTTTGGTACCAACATTGGTGGCGGAACAAACCGTTTACCGCAAGTGCGTTGGTCTCACAAATTAGCGCCAACAACTCAATTATTTATTTCAGCTGAAGAGGGTAATTCTACTGGAGATGGTATTAAATACCGTCTTCCAACTTTAACTGCAAAAGTCACGCAAGCTTATGCAGAGGGTAAAGGTAATGCTTCAGCTCGTGCCTTAATCGAAAATTATAAATCTGATACCGCTGGTGATGATAAGACTGGTTTTGGTGTAGCGATCGGTACAAATTACCAAATTAGCGAACCACTCAAAGTATCTGCTGACGTGTCTTATGTAAAAGGAAACAGCAACTATTTATATGGCTCAAATAGTGCTTATGTTGTCGATGCAAATAACAATATTGAACAAAATGAGTTTATTGCAACCCAACTTGGTGCTACATATAAGTTCTCACCTCAGTTACGCTCAACACTGGCTTATGGCGCACACTATGCTGATGACAGCACGGGATATGCTAAAGCGAACCCAAGTGCAAATGAAACTGTTCAACAAGCATGGATTAACTTTATCTATACACCTGTGAAACCTGTTGATTTAGGTGTTGAATATATCAATGGTAAGCGTGAAACTTTCGCAGGTCAAAGCTATAATGATGACCGTGTAGGCTTAATGGCGAAATACAGCTTCTAAGCATGAGTTATAAAAAACCGAGCATAGTCTCGGTTTTTTTATTCACTTGTCATTCATCAGTTCAGACTAAAGAATGTCTGAATTTTGCTGATTGAATAAACAAAAGTAATGCGAATTATAAAAAAAAGTGCATAATGTTCGGCTTAAACAGTGAGCAGTCCTGATCATCAGGAATTTCTTAATCATTTTAAGTTCACTAAAACATATTTAAGTGTTTGTTTGAGCCATAAATCAATTGTATCTAGCCAAACGTATGTCTAAGAATAGAGTGCGTTTTGAGCAACTGATTTATTTTGAAAAGTGTATGTTTTTTATTAACAAGATTGAATCCAATGAAATCGAGGAATTAATATATTGTTACTCAATTAAAAAATTTATCTATTCTTTTAGATAATCAATATTGAATAAGGATATGTTTATTTTTGGATGTGAGATTCGAAATAAATCTTATTGATTAAAAAACAAGCATAATATGAATTAACAGTCATCTGTATTTGCTGAGAATTAATGATGGAATTTACTTTTAACGCTTTTTACACGTTAATTGCTGCAGTAATAGTTTTATTGCTTGGCCGTTTTCTTGTCAACAAAATCGACTTCTTAAAAAAATACAATATCCCAGAGCCTGTAGCTGGTGGTTTGGTTGCTGCCATAGTTTCGTTAATTGTTCACAATTTGTGGGGTTACAGCATTACCACGAGTAGTGAATTGCAAACCAGTTTCATGTTGGTGTTTTTTGCCTCGATTGGTTTGAGTGCAAACTTCGCCAAACTCAAAGAAGGTGGTATGGGACTGGTGATCTTCCTGATCTGTGTCGCATCATTTATTATCGTACAAAACTTTGTCGGTATGAGCCTTGCAACGTTACTTGGTATTGATCCACTTATAGGTTTAATTGCAGGTTCTATTACCTTAACGGGTGGTCATGGTACTGCTGGTGCATGGGGTGAGATTTTAGAAGTCGAGCATGGTATTCAAGGTGCTTTAGCACTGGGTATGGCAAGTGCGACATTTGGTTTGATTATTGGTGGTTTGATTGGTGGTCCATTAGCGAAATTATTGATTAATAAGCACCAGCTTTCATCACCAGTGACGAATTCGGTTGAAAAAGACACACGTGATGCGAATGCAATTGCAAATCCGAATGATCAAGGCGAGTTTGTGCCTTTTGAAAACCGTAATCAAGTTCGTTTAATCACTGCGGACAATGCGATTACCACATTAGGGTTATTTGCTGCGTGTTTGGCATTTGCTGAATTTATGACAGGTTATAGTAAAGGCACTTGGTTTGAGCTTCCAACTTTCGTTTGGGCATTAGGTGGTGGTGTTATCCTGCGTAACATCCTCGAAGGTCTCATGAAAGTGGAAATCTTCGATCGTGCAATTGATGTATTTGGTAATGCCTCTTTATCGTTATACCTAGCAATGGCACTTCTTTCACTTAAGTTGTGGCAATTGGCTGATCTTGCAGGCCCATTGGTTGTAATCTTAACAGCTCAAACCTTAACTATGGCTTTGTACGCAGCATTTATCACTTTCCGTGTGATGGGTAAAAACTACGATGCAGCAGTTCTTGCAGCAGGTCACTGTGGTTTCGGTATGGGAGCAACACCAACAGCTGTTGCAAACATGCAGGCGATTACAAATATGTATGGTCCTTCACATAAAGCATTCCTCATTGTACCTTTATGTGGCGCATTTTTTGTTGACTTAATTAATGCAACTGTAATTCAGATGATTTTAAAATTCTTTGCTTAACATAAAATCTTCTTAATAAAATGTCATGTACAAAAAGCCCCGCATCTGGGGCTTTTTGTCATAAAAAATTCATACAGACGACTTGTCAATGATATGCTTTCATTCAGTTTTGATTTTTAATTTCTGATGCAATGAAGAAGTTTGTACTCCTGATTTCCCTCTTACCTTTGATTGGCTTACAAGCCTGTCAACAGGTTGTAGCCAAAGCTCAGCTTTCAAAATCTGTGTCTACACCTTTGGTGGATGCTTCATCTCATATCATTAAAAATAAGCATAAGAAAACTGATGCTCCAAGTATTGCATTGGTGCTTGGGAGTGGGGGAGCGCGAGGCTATGCGCATATTGGTGTCATTGAAGTTTTAGAGCAACGTGGAATCAAGCCTGATTTTATTGTTGGTACCAGCGCAGGGAGTATAGTCGGGTCAATATATGCCAGTGGAAAATCAGCAAAATCGTTACGTGAAGTTGCATTAAATATGCAAGTCAATGATGTACGTGATTTTAACATTGGTATTCAAGGATTTTTTGATGGCGCTAAGGTTGAGAACTATGTCAATAAACAAGTGGACTTTATGCCCTTAGAACGGCTTCCTATTCCAATGTATGTGGTGGCAACAGAGTTAAAAAATGGAAATTTAACAGTATTTAACTATGGTAATACTGGGCAAGCAGTGAGAGCTTCTATCTCTATTCCAAGTATGTTTATTCCCGTAAAAATTGCTGATAAGGATTATGTTGATGGCGGTTTAGTGAGCCCTGTACCAGTCAATGTGGCGAGAGAATTAGGGGCAGATATTGTCATTGCTGTTGATATTTTGGCCCAGCCAGAGCACACGGAAACCTCGAATGTGTGGGGGATGTTTAATCAAAATATAAATATTATGCAAAATAAGATCGCGTATAACGAGCTAAAAAATGCAGATATTGTGATACAGCCAGATCTAAGAGAAAAAGCACATATCTTTGATGTTAAGGGTCGTGAAAATACGATTCAAGCAGGTATGACTGCAGCATTGAACAAAGTTAGTTTATTAGATCAGATACGTCATCGGACGATAGGACAATATGATGCTCATCAGTATCCTGCCCATGATGATAGTAAAAGAGCTGTTTGTTTAAATTGCTAAATTGAATCAGATCTTAATTGTCTCATAAAATATATAAAAAAAATAAGTAAAATCATTGTTATAAATTGAATGATTGTTATATTGGGGTCATAAAAATGAGGGTTAGTACTTTATCTAACCCTTAAAAAGATGAAATATAAATTAAGGTGTAGTGTGTCAGTTTTTCAAGTTGGTCAAATTGTTTATTTAGCGTCAAATTCAGATATTACATTCGAAATAATACGAATTAACTATGATGAAACCTATGAAATCCAAGTCAAGAATCAAGCATCGTTAAAGTTAAAATACGATAATATTTCTGCTGAGATGCTTCGTTTAGTCAAAGATGAATAAATTTTAAGCAAATTTATCATAGTTTCTGAGAGCGAATGATTTCCTCTGATACTTTTAAGCTATCAAGTCTTGAAATTATTGGAGTTTGTTTCTGATTTAAACATTTTATAATCAAGAAAAAAGTTATAATAGTGTATTAAATCTCCTGTCATGATTGAGTTCTAATATTTATGTCCGAATTTAACCAAGCGTTACCGCTTGCAGATGATCAGTCTGAATTAACGATGTCTGTATTAATGACGCCGGATATGGCGAATTTCTCAGGTAATGTACATGGTGGAACAATTTTAAAGCTGCTTGACCAAGTTGCTTATGCGTGTGCAAGTCGATATTCAGGTTCTTATGTGGTAACTTTATCTGTTGATAAAGTGAACTTTAAAGAACCAATCCACGTGGGTGAGTTGGTGACTTTTTTAGCCAGTGTGAATCATGTGGGGCGTACCTCAATGGAAATTGGGATCCGCGTTGAAGCACAAAATATTCAAAAACGTACGGTACGACATACCAATAGTTGTTATTTCACAATGGTCGCTGTGGATGAACATGGGAAACCAAAACAAATTCCACCGCTAAACCTAGATAATGACTGGAAACGCTGTCGTTTTGAAGCTGCTGAGCATCGTAAAATTGCTCGTTTGAATGAAAATCATCATCCTTCTTGCAGCATATATAAGAAATCGGTTTAAGAAAAAAGACTTCACATGGTGAAGTCTTTTTTTATGGATTTTGTAGCTTGGCGAGGGTATGTCCATCGACAATCATGTACCAATTCCCTTGTGCATCCTTGTAGGGGTGACGAGTGACAATAAATTTCGTGTTGATAGGACCTAAACCTGTTTCAAATCCAGTATCTGAAAACTGTTTAATTGGAGCTGAAACGGCGGTTTTTTTACTGAGCTGATTGTTACTATATTCTATACGACCATTAGCAGTAATATTCAATTGAACACGACTGTCCGCGCTAATCCAATGTCCTACATAATCCAGTTTATCCTCTGGTAAAGGTTTGGAACATGCAACCAGCCATAGGCTGAGTATAGCTATCCCAAGAAATTTCTTCATTTTCATGTCACGTGATTAGAATTAAATTGGCTTTTTGGTTAAAATATGTGATTTATTTTTCATTTATATCGTTTTATAATAATTATGTATATGTGTTTATCGTAATTTATAGAGAATTATTCAAAAAAACAGGCATAAAAAAGTAGAGCTGTAGCAAAGCTCTACTTTTAATCAGATCAAGCCATCGGGGGAAGACTTGGTCTAAAATTCAGTCAATTTATTTTTGATTAATTACTGAGCAGGTTGAGCTACAGGAGCTTCAGTACCTTCTTCAGCTGCAACCTCTGTACCCGGTTGAGCAGCTGTTGGTTGACCAGCAGCAGTAGTTTCAGCATTCACTGGTTGTTCTTGAGAAGAAATCAACACTTCCTGTTTTTTTTCATCTTTTGCTTCTGTTGCAGCAAATGTTGAGAAAGCTGTGAAGGCAAGTGTAGTTGCTAATAAAGTTTTAACTAAATTCATGAGTGGCATCCTTATTCAATAAAATAAATTAGAATTTAATCTCATAAGCTTTCCGAGGAGAGAAGCGAATATGAAATTAAATCTAGATCATCGCGTAAAATGTTAAAAGCTGAATCGCATCTAATACGGTTAGCGAGTCAACGAAATTCATCCTAAGTCCAGAAGCTCAATTGGGCAATCAATGCAACAAAGTGAAACACGATAGTTAACGCACGACTAACAAACCAAGGTGTAATGTAGTTTTTTTGTCTCAATGAGAGTCAATATGCCTCATAAAGTTGTCAAAAAATATGTCATGGTGAAGAAAAAAACAGCAATTTTTTTACTTAGTTTTAC
This sequence comes from Acinetobacter sp. ANC_7635, assembly GCF_056779945.1. NCBI lineage: Bacteria > Pseudomonadati > Pseudomonadota > Gammaproteobacteria > Moraxellales > Moraxellaceae > Acinetobacter > Acinetobacter sp. ANC_7635. The sequence continues at coordinate 15,082 of NZ_JBWYIS010000012.1, forward strand.
ATTTGAAAAGGTTAAATTAGAAAATCAAAATTGAAGTTTTGAATTAAATTCAGAGTAATGATCTGTGAAATAGATTTACATATTTTCAATTTTGATTCAACAGTTCACTTATCCTATTTAATTCCAATCATTTAGTCTTTTGAATTCATGCATTCATATAAATTATGAGGAAAATTATCCTAGACTTGTTTTTTAGATAAATTCCGACAAGAATCCGTACACCTCTTCAAATTCAGAGATCCATTTTGAAAGTACTTGCAACTCAGTCAGTGCCTACACATATCATTACAGGTTTTTTAGGTGCAGGGAAAACCACGCTTTTACAACAACTTCTCAAATTTAAACCTAAAAATGAGCGATGGGCTGTATTGATGAATGAGTTTGGTCAAATTGGCGTTGATCAACAGTTATTGCCAAATAATGATGGCTATGAAATCAAAGAGCTATTGGGTGGATGTCTGTGTTGTACAAGTCAATTGCCAATGCAAATTGCATTGTCTCGGTTATTACAAGAATCTCACCCAGATCGGCTATTTATAGAGCCGACAGGGTTGGGTCATCCTGCACAGTTGGTTGAACAACTGACTGAACCACATTGGCAACATCTAGTTGCCATGCGTTCTGTAGTGACCGTGATTGATGGATCTCGTTTACATGACTCTGATTGGATGAGGCAGAGTTTATATCAAGATCAGTTAAAAGCGGCTCAAGTTGTGGTTGTGTCTCATGCTTCGGACATGAATGACATGGATCGAAAAGAATTGGCTGATTTAAAACAACAATATTTAGCTTATATTCCACATTGGCTTGAAGCTGATCAAGGCAATATTCGCTTAGAACAAATTGATTATCCTTATGTGGGAATTCAGCGTTCAATGCAACCCTTATTCAAGGTTCAGCGACAGTTCAAAGCTGATGAGGAAATGCCAGCTGTAAAGCAACTTCCATATCATTACGTCGAACAGGCTCAAGGGTATATTGTGGCAGGATGGAAGCTTCCAAAACGTTGGCAGTTTGATTTTTATGAATTATTAGACATCCTTTGTGAGCTAAAACACTGGGTACGTATTAAAGGCATCTTCAATACCAACAAAGGTTGGATGACATTCAATTTTAATCCTGATCAATTCAATTACAAATCAGGTGAAGAGAATATTGATAATCGGATTGAAGTGATAACCCAGCAGAATCAAGATTGGGAGCATTTAGAGCAATCAATTCTTAAGGCACGAATCGATGATCAATAAATACGTTAGATCATTCAACTAAGAGTGCAGATGAATTGAAATGCATTTTCTCAATGTGCGCTGAATCGGGTATGCTTAGCACCAAATTTGAGGATACCCCTTATGGCGTTAAAAGCGACGATTTATAAAGCAGATTTAAACATAGCCAATATGGATGTTCATCAATATGGCGACTATCAGTTAACGATGGCTCTACATCCGTCGGAAACGATTGAACGTTTGATGGTTCGAGTATTGGCATATGCTCGTTTTGCAGATGAGCATTTAGAATTTACTAAAGATTTATTTGAAACTGATGAGCCAGCACTTTGGCAGAAAGATTTAACAGGTCAGTTAGAAAAATGGATTGAAGTGGGTAGTCCAGACGAAGATAAAGTAAAAAAAGCGAGTGCGCGTTGTAAGGAAGTTGCGGTGGTCACTTATGGATCATCAGTGGATGAATGGTATAAGCGCAACAGTAAATTGAAAACATTGAAAAATGTGCAAATCTGGCAACTCAGTGAAAAAACAACGGCACAAATCCAAACATTGTGCGAACGTACAATGCAACTGCAATTGAATGTGATGGATGGCGAGTGGACATTGATTTCAGATCAAGGTCAAGCTGAGATTGAGTGGACTCAATTACAGTAAGCCACTAAGATTTTAACGATTAAATTTGGAGTAAGCACATGACGGCTGAATTAGAAATTATTGACTTGGTGGTAGGTGAAGGTAAAGAGGCTGTAAAAGGTGCTTTAATTACCACGCATTATACTGGTTGGTTGGAAGATGGTACGAAGTTTGATTCATCATTAGACCGTGGTAATTACTTTGAGACTGTGATTGGTACAGGTCGTGTCATTAAAGGCTGGGATCAAGGTATTATTGGAATGAAAGTTGGGGGTAAGCGTAAACTGATTGTGCCTGCACATTTGGCTTATGGTGAGCGTAAAATGGGGAATATTATCCCAGCCAATTCTAATCTAATCTTTGAAATTGAATTGTACGATGTAAAAACTCGCGATTAATTAAAGTCGATGAAAAGCCCTGCATTGCGGGGCTTTTTTATGTTACAACAATCCTGAGCGTGCAATAGATATAACAAAAAATTTCTAAAAAACGCACCGACTCAGCAGAATTAGGATTACTATTCAGAAAATTCATTCAAACAAAATTAGGGATATAAGCGCTGAATGTTTAAGTCATTTTTTCCGAACCCAAAGTGGTTTTTTCTCTCTGTCGTCTTATGGTTTTTTATTAATCTCGCTTTATGGTTTTTTGCGGATGGAAAACAATGGGGCGAATATTTAGGTTTTCCTCAAGGTTATGCAGAAGCTGAACTTGCGATTAATATCAGTCGTTTTTGGTCACCGCAATTTTTGTGGTTTTATCTATGGTTCTTGGTGGCGACCGCCTTATTTGCACTGTTTTGGAAAATAAAATCAGACAATCCGTGGCAACGTTGGTCAGTATGGGGATCTGCATTTATCCTTTTTAATATTTGGTTAACAGTACAAGTCAGCGTTGCTGTGAATGCATGGTATGTACCATTTTGGGATTCTATTCAACAGATTTTAAATTCTGGTGGTGGTGAGGTGGATAAACTCTATGCGGAATCATGGACTTTTATCAGCTTGGCCAGTATTTCAGTGACATCAGGCGTCATCAGCGCTTTCTTTACCAGTCACTATATTTTTAGATGGCGTACAGCAATGAACGAATACTATGTTCAGCATTGGGAGAAATTACGTCATATCGAAGGTGCTTCGCAACGTGTACAGGAAGACACCATGCGTTTTGCAACGATCGTTGAGGATTTAGGGGTCGAGTTAGTCCGTGCAGTACTGATGTTAATTGCCTTTCTTCCTTTATTATTTGCATTGTCTGCGAAAGTGCCTGTTCTACCGTTTATTGGTGAGTTGCAATATTCTTTAGTATGGGCTGCGATTGGATGGGCGGTATTTGGTACTGTCTTATTAATGGTGGTGGGTATGAAACTGCCAGGATTAGAATTTAATAATCAAAAAGTGGAAGCGGCATATCGTAAAGAGTTGGTATACGGCGAAGACCATGAAAATCGTGCGCAACCTGCAACCTTAAAACAACTTTTTAAGAATATTCGTGCTAACTATTTTAAATTGTATTTCCATTATGCCTATTTCAACTTGTTTGCACGTTGGTATGGACAACTGGATAATCTGTATATGTTATTTGTGTTGTTCCCCGCGATTGCAGCAGGCCTGTTGACACTGGGATTGATCCAACAAATTATGGGTGTATTCAATCGTGTTCGTGAGTCATTCCAATACTTGGTGAGTTCGTGGAAAACGATTATTGAACTACTTTCTATCCGTAAACGTCTAAAAGCATTTGAATCTATTTTGGATAAGTAGTGCCCATCATGGATTTAAATTATTAAAAAAAGGCTCGTATATACGAGCCTTTTTTATGTCTGAGTGTGGATTTAGAGGGTGCTGAAAATATTTTTTAGAATCTTACAAAACCATTTACGTGCGTCTAAGTCATCCTTATGGTTATACCAGTTAACACTGACATTGAATGGGCGAACTTCAAACGGGAGTTCAAAAATTTGGATATCCGTATGCTGTTGATAAACCTTCGCGGCTCTCGAAGGCAAAGTAACCAGAAGTTCTGAGTGTTTCACCACGTTCTGCAAAACACTGAAATGGGGGACTTCAAGCATGATCTGACGAGAATGACCAAGCTCTTTTAAACGCTGATCAATTTCAATATGACCAGTACTCGATTTGATCGCAACATGTTTTTCCGATAAATACGCTTCCATGCTGAGCTTCTGCTGTATGCGCGGATGCTCTTTTTTAGCGATACAGACATAACGTTCCTCAAACAAATTTCGAGATTCAATTTTGGGCATAATGGTGTGACTGCTATTAAAAACAGCGACATCCAAAAAGCCTTCAACCAGCCATTCCTCTACTTTTTCTGAGTGAATTTCCTCAATTTCAAGTTTGATATTGGGAGCATGTTGTTCTAAATATTCAATCAGCGAGGGAAGTAAACAAATTTCTCCTAAATCAGAAATGCCTAAACGAAATACTTTTGAAGAGGTTAGCGGGTCGAAATGCTTGGCAGAATCAATTGCCATATCAATTTTAACAATTGCTTCGTAGAAACTTGGATAAAGACTTTGTGCAAGCTTAGTGGGTTTAACACCAAACTTGTCACGTACAAAAAGCTGATCATTCAGCATTTTCCGCAGTCGATTTAAATTATAGGTGACAGAAGGTTGGCTGAGATTCAAGCGCTCTGCGGCGTGACTGATATTTTGAGTTTGATAAATAATAATAAAAACTTTAATCAGACTTAAATCGATCAACTTTACATTCCTTGTAAATATTTAGAGACAGTCGCTATATCGAATAACCACTGTAACAAAAAAAGAGAGAGTTAACTCTCTCTTTTATTTTTTAATGACTTACATGTTATTGATGAATCATTTACTCATAAGCCACGTTTTTAACGCCGTTTGCTGCGCCTGCAATTTTTTTATTGCGGAGATGGATCGCAGTCACACTGATCACTGCAATCATACAAGGGATAGATAAGGCAATGAAATTATATTGCACTGGCAAATTAAGGCTAAGTAACCATCCACATAAGATTGGACCCAAAATTGCGCCTAAACGACCTACGCCAAGTGCCATACCTAGACCTGTCGCACGTATGTTAGATGAATAATACTGTGACATATAAGCCAACAATAAAATTTGTCCGCCAATCGATGCTGCACCTGCGACTGCTACACAGAAGTAAAGCACCATGGTTGGCAAGTTATAGCTTAACAAGAATAGGGAAATTGCGCCGCTAACAAACAAGGTACAAAGAACTTTAGGTAAACTGAATTTATCAGCAAAAAAACCACCAAAAATTGCACCCAGCATACCACCAATATTGAGCGCAAATAGGAACACTAAACTGGTTGAGAGGTTGTAGCCAGCTTCCATCATCAGTTTAGGTAACCAGTTACCTAGCGCGTATACCAATACCAATGCCATAAAGACACTTGCCCAGAATAGAACAGTAGTTACACCACGACTTTCAGTAAATAAGTCTTTCACTGGTGATTTAGACGATTCTTGGTTTTCTTGATGTAGACTAATGCGCATATCAGCAGGAATTCTTAGATTTGTGTCAATTTGTTCTAAGATATGAGCAGCTTCTTTATGCTTATTTTGACGAACCAAATAATCGATGGATTCAGGCAATAACTTCCAAATGATTGGCAATAGAATGAGTGGAATACCTGCAATCATAAACATGATTTTCCAGCCAAATTGCGGTACTAGCCACATGCCTAAAATGGCAGAACACATTCCGCCTACAGCGTAACCACTAAACATCAATGACACTAAGGTGGAGCGTAAACGCTTAGGCGCATACTCTGTCATTAGTGTAATAACGTTCGGCATCACGCCACCAAGACCTAAGCCAGCAATAAAGCGATAGATTCCGAACTCTTGAGGATTGCTCGCTAGGCCACACATCACGGTAAAACCACTAAAAATGACAATACAAACTGCAATCAGTTTTTTACGGCTAAAGCCATATTTTTCAAGTTTGTCACTCATACTGCCAAAAATGATGGCTCCAAACATCATGCCAAAGAGGGCAAGACTTCCTAAGAAGCCCGCCGTCATTGGATCGATTGCCCATTCTTGCATGAGTTTAGGCAATGCCACACCGTAGATGACTAAGTCATAGCCATCAAAAATAATAATCAATGCGCTGAGTAAGATGACTCGCCAGTGAATGGCTTTGAGTTTGGCATGATCAATAATTTCATTTGCATTTAACGTATTCATGGAGACCTCCCTGGTCAATGAATCGGTTGATAACAGTCCTGTTAATGTTTTTGCTTATTTATATGGCTTCAGCCACGAGATGTTTCTCTATTGCTTGGCCTAAGCGTTGTTGTGCAAGTTCAACGTCTTTCTCTAAATCGTGTTGCCATAACCAATCAAAACGGTGTGCCAAATGTTGACCTACACTGTCAAAATCTGGATATAGCGGCGAATATAATTCGTAAATCTCACCAGATTCTCGTGATGTGTTTTGTACACGGATGGCACGCTCTTTGCGCAGTTGCTCATAGACATGAGAGAGTTGTGCAAGATCTTCAGTGCAGATTTGCGCTGAGTGATGTTCCAGATGTTTGAATAATGCAGAAAGAATTAAAGCATCTTCAAGACCTTGACCAGCACCAGCTCCTTGGTGTGGCAACATCGCATGTGCTGCATCACCAATCAAAATGACATTGTGTTCGCTGTTCTGATAAGTCTTAAGTGGCTCAATCTCATGAAGCGCCCAGATGGTAGGTTTTTCAATTAAGTTCAGTAATGCGCGACAGCTCTCACTCCAATCCGCAAAATCAGCCAGCATTTCAGTTTTGGTTGTTGGTCGTGTCCAAGGGGTACCTTCTGGCAGAGTTGTATTCTTGCGATCTGACTTAAAGGCAACAATATTGATTTCTTCACCTTTACGAATAGGGAAAGTTAAGATGTGTTTGTCTTTACCCAATAACATTTGTGGGACATCTGCAAGTTCAGGATCGTGTCCAAGTTCTGCAATGACCTGTTTAAAATCTAAATACTTGATAATGCCGCGATAAGCCCATGTTCCTGAAAACTGAGGATCGACTTTTGGAAGTTGATGCGATGCCAATATATGATCACGCACAACAGAATGGATACCATCACAACCAATCACGTAATCAGCTTCAACCACTTCACCATCTTGGAAAGTTAAACGAACACCAGCGCTTGAAGCTTCAACAGATTGTACACGTTTATTGAAATGTGCATTTTGTGAAGGAACGAATGGAATAAGTGCATCTAGAAAATCAGCACGATGCACAGAAGATTGACCGACTTGAGGTGCGATCGAAGCTGATAGGTATTCATCGGTATAGCCATTACGCCATTGGAACCAAATATCTTGATAAGGTGCAGCAACTGTATCCGCAATGGCGTGATATTCTTCACCCAAGCCTAGAAGCTCAATTGCTTTAACAGCATTGGCACCAAATGAAATGCCTGCACCAATTTCTGAAAATTGTGCTGCTGACTCATATAAATGCACATCAAATTTTTTATTTTTTACTAAGTTGGTCATTAAAGCTAATCCAGCAATACCACCACCAATGAGCGCAATCTTAATTCTTCTTTCCATGATTCAATTCCGAGTTTTTTGCCCTGAATAAGATCATTACTGATTTTTAAGTACTTATCCAATTTATATATTTTGGTGAAAACTATTTAAAAAATTGATAGTTTAAATTTGACGTCTATTCCCACTGGTTTAGAAGCTTTATTGTCAATATATGATCATTGATGTGCGTGATTTAGCAAATTTACTACCTAAATTTTCATGTGCTTACTTGTTTTACAGTGTATCTGTAGGGAAATGCGTTCAGGATGTGATACAACAAAAACATAATGACAACGATGAAAATTGAGTTTAAGTGATGACATTAAAAATGAATAAAACTGCTTTACGTACACTATGTGCATCTGCTTTGATCATGGGCGTATCGACATTTTCGAATGCGGGAGCAGCTGTAGATCAATTGAGTGATTGTTTGGTTAAGTCGACGACTGCTGCTGATAAAACGACAGTATTACAGTGGACATATTCAGCACTGTCTACTCATCCTGATTTAAAAGGGTTTAGTAATGTCAGTGCTGAACAACGTACTGCATTGGATCAAAAGTTAGCGCAAGTCTTGCAACGTGTGATCGTAGAGCAATGTTCAACACAGACTAAAGCGGTGATTCAAGCTGAGGGTATTCAAGCTGTTGGTGAAAGTTTCCAAGCATTGGGTCGTAGTGCAGGCGAAGAAATTATTAAAAACCCTGAAGTGAATAATCAGCTGAAAGGGGTGGTGCGTTATATTGATTTAAATAAATTGGTGACAACATTCCTCACCCCAGATATTTGGAACAAGCTTGGGATCACTCGCTAATCTCGAATTTCAATCAATCGTAAGAATATACATAATTTAGCGATTGATGAATGTAGGGTAGAGTTACTCAACATCATAATTCAAACTAGAGAAAAGGCAGGATGATATCCTGCCTTTTTCACATTGTACGCACAGAAATTATTTGAATAGCAGCACACTTTTACCTTGCGTATGACCCTCTAAAATGTCTCGATAGGCTTGCTGTGCTTCTGTAAAAGGATATTCACGACTGACTGTCCAATTGAAGGTGTTATTTGCAACGCCTTCGACCACATGTTTTAAATTGGAAACATTACGTTTAACCCAGACCGCTTGAATTTTAGCGGATGACAGTTTGCGTCCTGCAATCGTGCCCATAAATCCGCCATTTTTCACTGTTGCCAATGAGGCTTGAGTGGCATCCTCGTTACCTGCCATATCAATCGAAGCATCAAATTGATCTGGATGGACTTGTTTCAGACGCTCAATCAATCCTTCGCCGTACACGACAGGAATCGCCCCTAAACTGCGGATATAGTCTTGGTTTTTTGCTGATGCCGTTGCTACGACGGTAATGCCGCGACTCACTGCCAATTGAATGGTGATTGAACCTACACCGCCTGACCCACCGTGTACCAATAAACTTTGCATTGGACCAGTTTCATCTAAAATAGTCATCGCAGTTTGAGCTGCTCCTGCAATCGAGCCTGCAAACGACCATTCTAGATTTTTAGGTTTTGCGACTAAATTGGCGAGAGGAACGTCTATCACTGTGGCATGGGTAAATGCTCCACCAGAACCCAAAACTTCGTCACCGATTTTCCATACACTGTTTTCAGGTACGTCTACGATTACCCCTGCAAACTCAGTTCCAAAGGTTTGTGGGAGTTGTGCATGTTTGAATTCGCCTGTCATACGTCGAGCATCAATAGGGTTAATCCCTGCGGCTTTGACTTGGATGCGTGCCATGTCAGGGTTTAATGGTGGGAGTGTGTAGTCTGTAAATTCGAGGACTTCGGGTTGTCCGTAGCTTTGGGCGTTGAGTACTGTTGATTTCATGATTTGTTTCATTCTTCTTGATGATGAAATCAGTATAGAAGAGTGAAAGCAAGCAAATGAAGATCGAAAAATAGAACAGTGTTTTCTTTTATTTTTTTGTTTTACCTCTCCCTTGCGAACTCAAAATATATTTTGAGGATTCTCATCACTTGCGCTTCCATTTAAAAGCAATGCTTTAAATCTTGCTCAAGAGAGGGAACACCGCGTATCAAAATAATTACATGACACTCCCTCTGGGATGAGAAGCACTGCTTAGCAAGGGGGTGAGGAGATTAGATACGTCCTACTCTTCGAGTTTGGCAACAGAGGATACTTTTTTGATGGCATTAACATGAAATAATCTTTAGATAATTTAGACTTTTGAATTACTTCAAGATATTTTAAAAGAATAATAAAATTGAGATTGATATTAATGAATCATAATCATGTGATGCTTTCTAATTTTCCATCACTTTTAGGAACTTTGACAGCTATTGATAAAAATGGAAGAGATATACAGCAGAATGAATACAGATATTCTGGTTTTGTGAAACGCGATGAATATAGAACCTTAATAGAAAATAGTACCGAAAAGCTTTTTTTAAGTTTAATGTTATACGATGAAATTTTTATAAATGATGAAGACTTTTTAAAGATTGTTAGTTTTATAGGTGTTGTAAATTCAACAAAATTATTGGAACGGAAAATAATTAAAATCATTCCAAGATTTCAAAATCCTAATGTTATTGTTCATAGAAGTAAAAATTTATTACTCAATAAGACTAGGTATGAAATTGAACCACTTATGTATTTAGGAGGATTGCATGATTTGGATAGAAATTATAAAAAATACTCTGTAAATGAAAGTCATCGATCGAAAATAGTTCAATATTTTGATAATGCGCTTATTAATAAAGATGAGCGTGATGATTCTATATTTTTAAAGAATATAGACATTATAAAAAATGAAGAGCATATAGACTTTAATAATCTAGATTATAAGACTACTTTCGAAATTATGAGACTGTATGAAATTGTAGATAGTTTGCAGATGCAAAATAGACATAATTTATCAAATAGTATTATGGATGATTATGCAAAAGATTATTTAGGATCAAAGTTTATTTCAATTAGTGGAAATATTAACAAAGCTAATGAAAAGATAGAATTATTTGAAAAGGTTAGTGAAAACAAGAGGATTCCTAATTTCTATCAAATGTTTAAGAAAGGAACTGTTGAAATAGACCAAATTCTAGATATTAGAGAAAGTTTTAACTCTAAACTTTTTAGAAATTGGTTTGCTAATCCTGATTTATCCGAACAGGATATTTATTATGAATTATTAAAAGAGCATGGTTTAAATTTAAAAATAAATTTAATCAAATGGATCGTGCCAACAATCATTGGGGTTCTTAATACTCCTTTAGGGATTGCCGCTTCATTAGTAGAAAATTTTTTTATTTCTAAAATTCTTCAAGGTTGGAATCCAAACTTATTTCTTGATGATGTACTTGGGAAAAAGTTAACACAATTGGAGAATAATTTTAAAGTACAAGAGGAAAGGAAATTAATTTTGGAACGTTTCAACGGTATTCAAAGAAATGCCCTTTGTCCTTGCCAAAGCGGCAAAAAATTTAAAAAATGTCATGGAATGAATTAAATAAAAAAACCCGCTCTAAAGCGGGTTTTCTTTTAAAGAAAGATTAAATCAACCAATCAACTTCTTCATCAATTCATGGGCTTGTGCAGCGTTTGCTTCCCCTTTTGCTACTTTCATTACTTGACGAATTAGACTTTAGAATTGACATCTTGCCTATGTAAAAAATAAGGAGTGTTATAACTAATGATCAGGAATTAAAACAACCAATTGGATAATGATTTGAGTACTGTGAATCCAAAAGCGGCAGTTAATAAAAGAAAAAATGCTATAAAAAAGATAAATAAACGTAGAGCATTTCTAATCTTCTCGAAACCAGAGAATTGAGCTAAGTATTCATTAGCTACAGTGGAATATTCTTTAAAATTAAAAGTGAGATATATCGTAAATAATATCGATGTTAAAATTGCATAAACTTGAAAATAATCTAACTCGATTATACTGAAATAAATTCCTAACATAATGAATGATAAAGTACCATTGAGATGGCTATAGTATTCTTTAGCAATTTTCTCCATCTCTAACTTTTTTGTTCTAGATTCTTCTTCATTTTCAATGGGTTCTGAAGTCTCAGACTTGTTTGTATCATTTTCATCTTTTAAACTTTCAATTTCCTCTGATTGGATAGACATGGAGAATTCGATTTCTTCAGATTTAAGTTTCTTATTTGTCATAATTAATTAAAAATAAATATATAGTTAATAAATATTTAATAATTTAGTCTAATACAATCAAAATTTCAAATAGAAAACCCGCTCTAAAGCGGGTTTTCTTTTAAAGAAAGATCAGATCAACCAATCAATTTCTTCATTAATTCATTGACTTGCGCAGGGTTAGCTTTACCTTTCGCAGCCTTCATCACTTGACCAACAAGACCGTTAAAGGCTTTCTCTTTACCAGATTTATACTCTTCAACCATTTTCTCATTGGCAGCAAGTACTTCCTTAATAATTGCTTCAATTGCGCCTGTATCAGTTTCCTGTTTCAGGCCTTTTTCAGCAATAATCTCGTCCGCAGTTTTGCCTTCTTCCCACATAAAGCCGAACACTTGTTTCGCGATCTTACCGTTAATCGTGTTGTCCACAATACGTGCAATCATGCCACCAAGTTTTTCTGCTGATACAGGAGAGTCCGCCAACTCTAAGCCCGCTTTGTTTAAAGCACCTGAGAATTCACCCATCACCCAGTTTGCAGCAATCTTACCTTGTGCAGCACCGCCCGCAGCCTTAACAACTTCTTCATAAAACTCTGACATTTCACGCGTAAGCGTAAGAACGTGCGCATCGTATTCAGTCACACCAAAGTCCGCCACAAAACGCGCACGACGTGCAGCAGGAAGCTCAGGCATCGTGGCTTTAATCGCTTCGATTTGCTCATCTGCAATGATCACAGGCAACAAGTCTGGGTCAGGGAAGTAGCGGTAATCGTTCGCTTCTTCTTTCGAACGCATTGAACGCGTTTCCATCTTCACAGGGTCGAACAAACGAGTTTCTTGGTCGATGGTACCGTCCCATTCCAAGATTTCCATTTGACGTTCAATTTCAACATTGATCGCTTGTTCAATGAAACGGAATGAGTTGAGGTTTTTAAGCTCACAACGTGTACCAAACGGCTGACCCGGACGACGTAAAGACACGTTACAGTCGGCACGGAACGAACCTTCTGCCATGTTACCGTCAGAGATGCCTAACCAACGCACAAGCGTGTGAATCGCTTTAATGTAGGCAACGGCTTCTTCAACCGAACGCATATCAGGTTCAGATACGATTTCAAGTAATGGCGTACCAGCACGGTTTAAGTCGATACCTGACATGCCTTCAAATTGGTCATGGATCGATTTACCTGCATCTTCCTCAAGGTGCGCACGGGTTACGCCAATGCGTTTAACTGTACCATCTTCAAGTTGGATGTCGATATGACCCAAGCCCACAATCGGGTTGTCCATTTGGCTGATTTGGTAGCCTTTTGGAGAGTCAGGGTAGAAGTAGTTTTTACGTGCAAATACTGACGCTTGGTCGATGTAAGCATCGATACCCAAACCAAAGCGAATGGCAAGATCGACCACTTCTTTGTTCAATACAGGCAGTACGCCCGGCATTGCCAAATCAACAAGGCTCGCTTGTGTATTTGGGTCTTGACCAAATTCAGTTGAAGAACCTGAGAAGATTTTAGATTTAGTCGCAAGTTGAGTGTGAATCTCAATACCAATAACGACTTCCCAACCATCAATCAAATTTGACTTAGGTTTTGCATTGTTCTTCGCCATTATGCATTCTCCTCAGCAATTGCAGCGCGTTTGGTGTGCCAATCAGTTGCTTGTTGGTATTGGTGCACCACAGACAACAATTGAGATTCTGACCAGTAGTTACCAATCAACTGTAAGCCAACAGGTAAATTATTTTGATCAAAACCAACAGGCGCGTTAATCGCAGGAAGACCTGCAAGGTTGACCGCGATGGTATAGATATCGCCCAAGTACATTTCAACTGGAGAAAGGTTTGCACCAATCTTATACGCCGTTGTCGGCGCAGAAGGCGCAGCAATCACGTCAACAGACTCGAATGCTTTTAAGAAATCTTGTTGGATTAAACGACGTACTTTTTGTGCTTTGACATAGTACGCATCGTAATAACCTGCAGACAGCGCATAAGTACCAATCAAGATACGGCGTTGAACTTCAGCACCAAAACCTTCAGAACGAGAACGTTTGTACAAGTCCATGATGTCTTTTGGATCTTCACAGCGGTAGCCATAACGTACGCCGTCAAAACGTGACAAGTTAGAAGATGCTTCAGCAGGGGCAATCAGGTAATAGGTTGGAACATAAGCTTCAGTCATGTTGAGGTCAATTTCAACAAGCGTTGCGCCCATCTCTTCCAATTTTTTTAGAGATTCTTCAACACGTGCTTTAACGTCAGCAGCCAAACCTTCAACATTAAAGTACTGTTTAGGAATACCAATGCGTAATCCTTTTACAGACGTGCCGTTCAAGTTTGCAACGTAGTCATCAGCATCTTTTTGTACAGATGTTGAATCTTTTGCGTCATGACCTGCCATCACGTTCATAAGGTACGCACAGTCTTCTGCCGAACGTGCCATTGGACCGCCTTGGTCAAGTGATGATGCATAGGCAATCATACCGAAACGTGATACACGACCATAGGTTGGTTTTAAGCCTGTAAGGCCACAGAACGATGCAGGTTGACGGATTGAACCACCTGTATCTGTACCAGTCGCAAACGGTGCAAGGTCAGCTGCTACAGCCGCAGCAGAACCACCTGATGACCCGCCTGGGACACGATCTAAAGCCCAAGGGTTCGCCGTTGCACCGAAGTAAGATGATTCTGATGTAGAACCCATGGCAAATTCGTCCATGTTCACTTTACCTAAAGTCACTAGGCCCGCAGCTTTACCTTTCGCTACAACGGTTGCGTCGTACGGAGAGATAAAGTTGTCTAGCATTTTAGAACCAGCCGTGGTTTTAATGCCTTGCGTACAGAAAATATCTTTATGTGCAATAGGTAAACCAGTCAAAGTGGTCGCTGTACCTGCTTTGATCGCTGCATCAGCTGCATCAGCTTGAGCCAATGCTTGTTCAGCAGTCACAGTGACATATGATTTGACTTGTGCATCAATTTTTTCAATACGGTTTAAATAATGTTGCGTCAATTCACGTGAAGAGAATTTAGCGGTTGCTAAACCATCGATAAGTTCACGAACCGATAAGCGATGTAAATCTGTCATGAGAAAAATTCTTAACTAAAATTTAAATAGGGCAAAACTGAACAATTATTCAATTACACGTGGAACAAGATACAAACCGTCTTGCACAGCTGGTGCAACGGCTTGATAGTCATCACGATGGTTTTGTTCAGACACAGCGTCTTCACGTAATGGCTGTGGATGGTCAAATGGGCTCTTTAATGGCTCAACACCTTCGGTATCAATGCCTTTCAAGGTTTCCATCATACCTAAAATTTTATTCAAACTTTGAGCATATTCAGCAGATTGAGTATCATCCAAAGACAAGCGTGCTAAGTGTGCAATGCTTGAAACGGTTTGTGCATTTAAATCTGCAGATTGCTGAGCATCTGATGCTGACATGCTGTCTCACCTAATCAGTAATAAAAATATTCAAAATATCATGCGTTATAATAAGCGATTGACTTGTCCAAAGCATCACATTTAGTTAAAGTTGCCATCTTACGTCTATATAACGTTGAACTGAGAACGACCCGTGATTCTAAAACGACTAATTGGCTTGTTTTCGCCAGATCTAGCCATAGATTTAGGCACCGCTAATACACTAATTTATGCGCCAGGACGGGGCATTATATTAAATGAACCGACTGTTGTGGCAATTCGTCACAGTGGTTCACAAAAAATAGTTGCCGCTGTTGGCTTGGATGCTAAGCAAATGCTTGGTCGTACCCCTGCGAATATTTCTGCAATTCGTCCAATGAAAGATGGCGTGATTGCGGATTTCGAAGTCACTGAGACCATGTTAAACCAATTTATTGGTAAAGTGCATGAAAAGCGTCTTTTCCCACCAGCGCCGCGTGTTGTGGTGTGTGTGCCATGTAAATCAACTTTGGTTGAGCGTCGTGCGATTCGTGAGGCTGTATTCAATGCAGGCGCACGTGATGTACGTTTAATCGAAGAGCCAATGGCAGCAGCGATTGGTGCAGGCATGCCAGTTGAGCAAGCATGTGGTTCGATGGTCGTAGACGTAGGTGGTGGTACAACTGAAATTGCAATCATTTCATTGCAAGGTTGTGTCTATGCAGACTCATTACGCATTGGTGGTGATGTTTTTGACGAACAAATTATTCATTATGTTCGTAAAGCACACGGTTGCGTCATTGGTGAAACGACAGCTGAAACCATCAAAAAAGAAGTGGGTATGGCACTTCCGGATGAAGATGGCAAAGTGCTAGAAATCGAAGTTCGAGGTCGTAACTTGGCGGAAGGTGTTCCGCGCGCAATTACGGTGACTTCTGATGAAATTACTCAAGCAATCACTGATCCATTGCAAAGCATTGTCTCTGCAGTGAAATCTGCGCTTGAACAAACACCTCCTGAGTTGTCATCAGATATCGCGGAGCGCGGTATTGTATTGACTGGTGGTGGTGCGCTATTACGTAACTTAGACAAGTTATTGTCACAAGAAACAGGTTTGCCAGTAGTAGTTGCTGAAGATCCGCTTTCTTGCGTAACACGTGGTGGTGGTAAAGTCTTAGAACTCTTTGACAACCCGAACCATGACATGCTGTTTGTTGGTTAATTTTCTGTAATTTAATTTAAGGACGAGGCGGTGCAACCGAATCTGTTTTCAAGACAACCGCCATCTTTTCGCTCTTTCATCATTGCAGTCATCGTGTGTTTGTTCGTGTTAATGTTTAATTGGCGTGCTCCACACTTGATTCAACCAGCAAGAGATGTCTTGTACGCGGCATACAATCCCATTTATGCCATTGCAAGTTATCCCGTTTTATCGAAAGAATGGCTCAGTCAACAAACCAAGTCTGAAGCGCAATTGCGTCGTGAGAATACTGCGATGCAGGCAGAGCTGCTTCAGGCTCAGGTTCGCCTTCAAAAACTCTCAGAACTCTCCGCTGAAAATACGCGCTTACGTGGATTATTGGATACGCCTTTGATCATTGACGGTCGTATGGAAATCTCTGAGGTGATCGGCACAGATGCTGATCCATTACGTCATATCATTATCATTAACCGCGGTGCTGCGAGCCAACTGCGTGTCGGGCAAACGGTGTTGGATGATAACGGTATCATGGGGCAGATCATCAATGTTTATCCGCACAGTAGCCGTGTCATGTTATTGTCTGATAAAGAACACTCCCTATCAGTACGTCTTGAAAACTCTGGCATGCGTGCCATTGTGTCAGGCACTGGTGATTTAGGTCGTCTGAAAATGGAATATGTACCGACCAGCGCTAACGTCAAAGTCGGGGACAAGGTGTATAGTTCAGGTTTAGGACAACATTTTCCTGCGGGTTATTTGGTCGGAACAGTGTCCAAAGTTAAGCGTGAAAATACCGGTGAGTTTGCGCAGATAGACGTGAAACCTGCAGCTCAGTTGGCCGGTGGACACCATGTAGTGGTACTGTTCTCAGACTCATTAGCCATGGAGCAACCTCATGCTCAGCGCTAAAAAAATATCATCAGTTAAAACACGTGATCCACTATGGATCATCGTGCTTTCAATCATTATTGGTTCAGTCTTGGTGGTGTATCCGCTGTCTTATTCATTGGCAGGATGGCGACCGCTGATCATGCTGATGATTACGATGTATTGGATCTTGCTTCAACCGACATGGTGTGGTGTTTGGTTTGCTTTTGCAGTCGGATTATTTACCGATTTACTGCTTGATGCACCCCTTGGATTACATGCGTTAAGCTTCGTTTTACTAACATTTAGCATCCGTTGGTTTGTGCGTGAACGCCGTTTAATGACGTTTGGAAATACTTGGGCAATCGCTAGTGTTGCTATATTGGCACATTTGATTTACGTCCTTTTTGCACAAATTATTTCCGATATGCAATTTTCGATAACTCGTCATTGGCAGCCACTAATGAGCAGTATTTTAACTTGGCCCATCTTGTATTATTTGCTTAGAAAATGGCGAATTTAATCCTGGCGTCGAGCTCGCCTCGGCGTAAAGAACTGCTTGCACAGCTTGGACTTAAATTTGATATTTTTAGTCCAGAAATCGATGAGTCTGTACATGATGGTGAGCAAGCACATGATTATGTTCGACGTTTGGCAGAACAAAAAGCTCAGGTTGTTTTAGCACAATTTCCAGATGCGGTGGTCATTGCTGCAGATACAAGCCTCAGTTTAGATGGGCAAATTATTGGCAAACCTGACTCGAAGCAACATGCGTTTGAAATTTGGCAATCCTTGTCAGGACGTCAGCATGAAGTTCTCAGTGGCCTTTGTGTGGCTTCACAACATAAAACAATAAGTACGGTAGTGAGCACAAAGGTTGATTTTCAATCACTCAGTCATCATGATATGGAAGAATATTGGTCAACTGGGGAACCTGTAGGAAAAGCAGGGGCTTACGCAATACAAGGAATCGCCGCAAAGTTTGTTCCTCGTATTGAAGGTAGCTACACCAATGTGGTGGGTTTGCCTTTACATGAAACATCACAGTTACTGAATCAAATATTGAAAAGTGGTTAAGGCACTAAATTAACCTTTTAAAAAATTTTTATAATGTTTTGAGTGTTTTTTATGTCTGACGAGTTGTTGATTAACGTCACCCCAATGGAGTGTCGGGTGGCGTTAGTTGAAAATGGGACGGTCAACGAACTATTTGTTGAACGCAACGCTAAACGTGGTTTAGTCGGGAATATTTATAAAGCCAAAGTTGTACGTGTATTGCCTGGTATGCAAGCGGCATTTGTAGACATTGGCTTATCTCGTACTGCTTTTTTACATATCAATGACATGATTTGGCCTCGTAATCAACCGACGCCAAATGTCTTTGATCTTCTGCAACCAGGTCAGATTCTGACAGTGCAGGTCATGAAAGATATGTTAGGCACGAAAGGTGCGCGTTTAAGTACTGATCTTTCCATTCCTTCTCGCTATTTGGTGATGATGCCTTATGGACATCATACTGGCGTGTCTCAGCGAATCGAATCAGAAGAAGAGCGTGATCGTTTACGTTCGATCATTGAGCGTATTCAAGCTGAACATAAGTTACCCGGTTCTGTCATTGTACGAACTGCAGCAGAGGGGATCGAAGAAGCCGCTATTGCGCAAGATATGGCGTATTTGGCAAAACTTTGGGAATTTATTCAACGTAAACAAAAAAGTGTCGTGGTGCCATCACTTATCTTTGAAGAGCTACCACTTCCTCAACGTATCATCCGTGATCTGGCAAATGAAGATACGGTAAAAATTCAAGTCGATTCAAGAGAAGTGTTTGGCAAGCTACAAGAGTTCGTGGCTGAGTTTGTACCAAATATGGTTGATCGTCTGAAACATTATCCTGGTGAGTGTCCGATATTCGACTTATACAATGTTGAAACAGATATTCAAAAAGCACTGCAAACACGTGTTGCATTAAAGTCTGGTGGTTATCTCATGATTGATCAGACAGAAGCCATGACCACTATTGACGTCAATACAGGCTCATATGTAGGTGGACGCTCTCTTGAGGACACCGTCTTTAAGACCAACATGGAAGCGACACAAGTCATTGTGCGTCAACTCAGACTGCGCAACTTAGGTGGAATTATCATTATTGACTTTATTGATATGCAAGAGGCCTCACACCGTGATGAAGTGCTTAAGCAATTTGAAAAAGTCTTAGAACGTGACCATGCAAAAACTAAAATCACCCAAGTGTCTGAGCTTGGCTTGGTAGAAATGACGCGTAAACGGACGCGTGAATCACTTGAGCATTTGTTATGTGAGTCTTGTCCGACGTGTCAGGGACGTGGTTATGTGAAAAGTGCCGAGACTGTTTGTTACGAAATCTTTCGAGAGATCTTAAGATATGCTCGAGATTTTGAGTCTCAGACTGACTTTACTGTCGTTGCGCATCCATCGGTTGTGGATCGATTATTAACCGTAGAAGCTGCGGCCGTCTCTGATTTAGAGCATTTTGTGAAACGTGTCATTAAGTTCCAAGTCGAAAATTTATACACGCAAGAGCAATACGATATCATTTTGAACTGAAATTGTAACAGAATATCGTTAAACACTTGTTACAACTGAGATTTTACATTCGATCTCGATTTCTCAATACTTAAGAAATCAAATCGAATAGCCAAAGACAGCGATGTTGTCTTAGCAAAGTGAGGTCAAAGTGGGTATGAATTTAACGGAACAATTAGCGGGTAGCCATCGTCAAATTGTGGATTCAAACAAAAGCGCTTGCTTGATGCTCAACGATCAAGGTCAAGAAGTTCGAGTTACACAAGCGATGGTCGTTTCGCTCTGTCAGCAATTAATCAAGCAGTGTCGTAATATTAAAAATTAAGGGGCCTTTTTAAAGCCCCTTAATTTTTTTGTGAATATCGAAATATACAGCCTTAAGCTGGTTTTTCATTTGCAATTTCTATATCCGCTACTACTTGTTTCTTTGCTGCACTACGCTTAGTAGCCTTTTTCATAATCTGCGGTTTGTCATCTTCAGGTAGACCCACAATTTTTTCAAATCGTTGAATCTCATCTTCTAAATGGGTCAATAAATTTTGCATCTTAGGCAAAGCATTTCGACATGCGGTTAAACCGACTTCTAATTTATCCATATAACTGGTCATTGTGATATTCAACGCTTGACCATCAAGTACGATAGAAGCAGGGTAAAGTGCGTCCAAACGTGCTCCGTTCCAATATAGCGGCTCTTTAGGTCCTGGTACGTTAGAAATAACGAGGTTAAATGCCTGACGTTTAGGTGCTAAACCAGAGATGATATTTAAACCTGCAGGACCATATACGAAGGCACTATAGTTGAGAATCTGATCTGAAGTCATGCGTTTGAATTTTTGTTTCGCATTCATTACGCTACGACGAATAAGATCGAGTCGCTCTAATGGATCGGCTTTATGTGTCGCTAAGTTCGCCAGAATCATCGTAATACGATTTGACATGTCTGAATCATCCGTACGAACGGAGACAGGAACCATAGCGATTAATGGTTTCTCAGGTAAAGCACTTTGACTGATTAAGTATTCACGCAAAGCACCAGAGCAAATCGCGAGAACAATATCGTTAATGGTCACACCCAATGATTTTGAAATATGGTTGAGGCGCTTAAACTCATATGACTGAGCAGCGAAACGACGCGATGAGCTGACTTTTTGATTCAGAATACTACTTGGGGCTTGGAAACTGGATACATAGTCCGGATTACGTCCCATATCTTTAAAGACAGTTTCAGACAGCACTTTGAATACACCTGGTGTAGACTGCACTTGACCTTTCAAATTAGACAAGATTTGTTTTGCACGGCTTACTTTAGGTGTTTTAAGTCGCTTAGCACGCGGACCTTCGACACACCATGGCGGAACGATACTTCTTGCATTTGGATCATGAGAGAGTGATTTTTCAATTAAACGCATGCCTGCAATACCATCGACCATCCCATGATGTATTTTGAAATACATGGCGAAACGATTGCCTTCAATGCCCTCAATGATATGACACATCCATAATGGCTTAGCTCGATCAATTAATGAACTGTGCTCTTGGGAAATGTAGGTGAGTAGCTCACGAATACGACCAGGATGTGGTAGAGCAATATGTCTGAAGTGATGATCAAGATCGAATTCAGTGTCTGTGTCCCAAAACAGTCCGTTTAATTTATTATTAAACGGTGGAATTGGGATAGATTTTGAGTTGCGAATATCTGCCACTAAATCTTGAATAAAGGTTGGTGGTGCATCTTCTGGAATTTCAAATAAAAATAATCCGCCAACATGCATGGGCTGTTGTCTTTTTTCCAAAGATAAGAAAATAAAATCAAGCGGGTGTAATGGGCGCATAGTCTAGGTTTGCCTCACTGCAAATTTCTAAAATTGTTTTTTAGAATTATCAATCCAAGAGATCAGTATAGACGTATTTGTTGGAGGGGGCATAAATTTTTTTAATGAATGGTCAGTACAAAAAAGCCACTTTAAATCAGTGGCTTAAAACTTTGTGAGACAGTTTTTACTTTTTTAAATTACCTGAATGTAAACCACATTCTTTATGCGTTGCTTCTTCCCACCACCAACGACCTTCACGCTCGTGCTGATTTGGAAGTACTGGACGCGTGCATGGTTCACATCCAATTGAAATAAAACCTTTTTCATGCAATGGATTATATGGAATTTCCATCATGCGAATATAATTCCAAACGTCAGCACTCGTCCAATTCGCCAAAGGGTTGTATTTAATGAGTTGTTTACCTTCACCTGAAAAACCTAGATCAGCTTGAATGACTGGAATTTCAGTACGTGTACCCGGACTTTGATCTTTACGTTGACCCGTGATCCAACCATCAAGTGTTGCTAACTTTTTACGAAGAGGTTGAACCTTACGGATACCACAACACTCTTTATGATCATCTTGATAAAAGCTAAACAGTCCTTTTTCGTTGACTAGATTCTGAACAGCTTCAGCTTCCGGGAAACATATTTCAATGTTGATATTATAGTGCTTACGAACAGTCTCAATAAATTGATAAGTTTCTGAATGCAAGCGACCTGTATCTAGACTAAACACGCGAAAAGGTTTACCTAAATTTGCAGCCATATCAATCAATACAACATCTTCAGCACCTGAAAATGAAATGGCAATTTCACCTGTTTGATTTAAAGCTAAGGCTATAATTTCCGAAGGGGATTTATCTTCATACTCTGATGCAAGTGCATCAATTAAATCTATGCTTGGAATGGTAGTCATGAGAATCCTGGCGATATAGGCTTGGAAACAACAAGTCCTATATTAAAATATTTGATGTATATTTTAGTTGAATTCAGAGATTTATCTTATGAAATAAAAATAAATACTTATGAATAAAATAGATTTAAAAAATTACATCGATATTCAACAATCTTCGGCTATGATATTGCAAATTTTATTAATGCTGAGGGCAGTATCATGGAAATCGTTTGTCTAGATCTTGAAGGCGTTTTGGTTCCTGAAATTTGGATTAATTTTGCAAAAAAAACAGGAATTAAAGAGCTTGAAGCAACAACTCGAGATATTCCAGACTACGATGTGCTCATGACTCAGCGTTTAAATATTCTTAAACAGCATGGTTTAGGTTTAAATGACATTCAAGCTGTTATTGCAGATATGGGACCGTTTGAAGGCGCTAAGGAGTTTGTCGAGTGGGTACGTACTCATTTCCAACTCATCATTTTATCAGACACATTCTATGAATTTGCTCATCCATTGATGAAGCAGTTAGGTTGGCCTACGATTTTCTGTCACAAATTAGAAACTGACGAAAATGGTATGATTACAAATTATAAACTACGTCAACCTGATCAAAAACGTAAAGCAGTGCAAGCTTTACACGGTTTAAATTTCCGTGTAATTGCTGCAGGCGACTCGTATAACGATACTACGATGCTCGGTGAAGCAGATCAAGGTTTCTTATTTGATGCGCCGGATAATGTAATTGCAGAATTCCCACAATTTCCTGCGATTAATGGTTATGCTGCATTGAAAGAAGCGATCCGCAACGCTTCTGTACGTGATATTCCAGCCTAAGTTATTACTTTGAAAAAAGGACGCTTTAGCGTCCTTTTTTTATAACAATTGTTAGAATCGATACCCGATTTTCATGCCATAACCTAATGCATAATTGTTGCTGAATTCTCCAACATTTATGCCACCCGTTTGAGCAGTTGCATCGCCTAACCAGAAATATTTAACACCAGCTTGAATAAAGCTTTGCTGTGATGGGTTGAATTGACCACCTAAGCCTACACTCCAATAACCTTCAGTTGGACCTAAAGTGGTTACAGGGTTTCCAGCTCCAGAGTCATAGCCTACAGTTGTGGTTGTTGCCCATTGATCATTAAATTTATGTGCAACACCTAAGGTTGCAGAGTACTGATCATCAGAATACGAAATGAGGTCCTGTCCAACTAATCCAAGTAATTTAGGTGTAACCGTAAATTGATCCCAATGAACCCAACGCAGGTTAGCAAACGCCAAAGTGTTTGTTGCAATTCCAGACTGTAAATCAATATTTACAGATTGTGGAGTAACTGCTTCAGTTACTGCAGCGATCTTATCTAATCTATTAAACTCAGGCTTTTTTAATGCATCGGCGTAAAGTGGAAGGAGCGAGGTTTCATTCGACTGAGCTTTGTGTTTAATCTCAGAGCGATAAGTGATAGATGCTTTTAATGCAATTTTTGGAATTTGGTATGCAGTACCTGCAATCCAGCCGTAAGCTTCTTTTTGGTCTACATGGATGTTATAGCCATTTAAGACTTGGTATGCACTACCTTTTAAATTGATATCAGCTTCAACTGTTTGCCATACTGGACCAGCATAAAAATTCCAATTTTCAGTGGGTTGATAACCAATGAGTGCAGTTAAATTTTGTGTCTTAACTTCAACTGATGTACCACTTAAACTATTGCCAAATGATTGATTTTTAGCATCGTATAATGCATCTGCACCAAAAGGCTGATCGTAAATTAAACCTAAAGAAACTTGGTCAGTAACCTGTAGTTTAAGAGCAGTGTTTACAAAATAATAATCACTGCCCATATCTGTAATTTTTTCGCCTGTTAAATCCTGACCAGTGATTTTATTAATCACTGTGGAAGAACCTTTAACGGTGGGATCTAAAACAGAAATGCCAGCTTCTGCATAATTACCTGATTGGAGAAATGCTGAAATCGACTGACCTGAACGATCTAATCCTGCGGCGTAAATTGAAGTTAATGGGAGCGTAGATAATAAGACTGAGTATGAAAGTACTTTAAATTTCATGATGTTCATCCATGAATGCCATATGGCGAAAAAATTGCATGAAAAATAACATAAATAAAAAAAGAGTAAATACTCGGAAGTGATTGAAATATAATCAAATTTATATTGCTTTATTATCAAGTTATGAGATTAAATAATTATGTCCATGTTTTTAAAAAGTATTATTGAGCAAAAAAGGAATTGTAGTTTGAGTCGTTTTCTTATTTTAAATGATGATATAACAGACAATTAATTTATACTTGTATAAAAATAAAAAAAGACCACAATCATGTGGTCTTTTTTTTATTGACGAATGATTAGAATTTATAGCCGATTTTAAGTCCATAAGCTAAAGCGTCATTGTCTTCAAACTTGCCTGCTGCACTATGTGCACCTGTCTGAGCATCAGCATCACCTAGCCAGAAGTATTTAACACCACCTGCAATAAACGTAGCTGGAGTAGGGCTATATTGAAGACCTAAACCTACGTTCCAATAACCTTCTGTTGGTCCAAGTGTCGTTACAGGATTGCCTGCACCAGAGTCCCATCCAACAGATACATTACCAGCCCATTGCTCGTTAAATTTACGACCTACACCTGTTGTTACAGACCATTGATCTTTAGAATAATCAACTAGGTTAAATCCATTAGGTTTGCCAGGGATAAGTCCGGCACTACCAAGTGCATCAGCCAATTGACCGAAGTTATTAGGCTTAATTGAGAAACTAGACCAATCCACCCAACGTATGTTTGCAAATGCTACGGTGTTCGCCATAATGCCACTTTGTAGATCTAAGTTGACAGATTGTGGAGTAGTAACATTTGTAGATCCAGGTTTGAAGCCAGCACCTAAAGCACCGATTGCTCCTTGTAGGCTACGTGCTTGTCGATCATCGATTTGTCCAAGTGCAGTCAAAGTTGTAATGAGGTTAATCAATTGAGGAGCATTTGCTGGATTTGCTAATGCGGTTGCAGCAGGAATACTTTCATTTACTTCAACGTCATGACTAATTTCAGATCTATATGTTAAAGAGGCTTTTAAAGCGATTTCAGGAATTTGATAAGCTGCACCGACTAACCAACCGAAGTCGCCGTCTTCTTTAATATCAGCATCGTATCCATTAAAGATACTATACGTCGATCCTCTTAATTTTACATTTCCTTTAACAGTTTGATAAACAGCTCCGCCATAGAAATTAAAATTTTCGTTAGGTTGGAAGCCGATAATAGCGGAAATATTTTGTGTATCTACTTCGACTGATGTGCCACCTGTTACACCAGTATTTAAACCTACACCTATAGGAGCACTTGCTGGCTTTTCACCAAGGTAAACTGGGAGTGCACCTAAAATGGTATCAGAACCTTGTGTGGTAAAATTATTGTTACCTTTATATGCTGCATCAGCACCGAAAGGCTGGTCATAAATCAAACCAAATGAAATTTTATCGGTCGCTTGAATTTTTAATGCTGCAGAAGGAAAGTAGTAATCACCAGCCATATCACCAGTGTAATTACCAGATAAGTCTTTACCAGAGACAGATGGATCTAAAATTGAGATGCCAGCTTCGAAGTAATTTCCTGGTTGAAGGAATGATGAAATAGATTGTCCAGAACGATCTAATGCAGCAGCAAAAGTGCCTGATGATGCTAAACCGAATAATACAGCAGCTGATAATTTTGTTAATTTCACTTGAATTTTCCCTGATCTTCTTCAATGAATTATTTTGTATTTTCCAATTGAATTGAGGATTAGTTATCTTAAACTGATCCTAAATCTTATGTTCACAAAATAACACATTAAGAATCAGAGTAAATACTCTAAGGAAATAAATTTATAATTGAATTTTAATTCTGATAAAAATAATAGGAATTTTATTTTTATATAAATTATTGAATTTATGAGTTATTTAATTTTGAATGACACTATCTTATCGTTAATACATAAATGAACTATACAGTCAGTCAATGGCATTCATGATTAAAAAAAAAAGAGCACTTAAGTGCTCTTCATAAAATGAATAGAGTTTAGAAACGATAACCCATTTTTAGGCCATATGCCCAAGCATCGTTGTCTTCAAATTTGCCGACTGGTCGACCAGCTGATCGGCCATCAGCATCTCCTAATATGAAATATTTTACGCCACCACCGATAAAGGTTGCAGGGGTAGGGCTAAACTGAGCACTTAAACCAAAATTCCAATAACCTTCTGTAGGGCCAAGTGCGGTAACAGGATTGCCAGCACCTGAGTCCCAGCCAGCAGAAATAGCACCGCTCCATTTTTCATTAATTTTACGCCCAACACCAACTGTGGCAGACCATTGATCTTTATCATATTCTATAATGTATTGAGGAGTGCCTGTTAAGCCTGCAGAGAGATTTCTAAATTGCTCGATATCAATTTTCATGCCGCCCCATTCAACCCAGCGCACATTCGCAAAAGCGACTGTATTGGCCATGATACCTGTTTGGAAATCTAAATTAACAGATTGTGGTGTAGATATTTTAGTATCTTTTGATGGCAGGTTTGGCTCTAATAAACCTGCCGCATCAAGCTGATTCAAGCCAGCAACAAGTTGAGCTTGTTCACGAGTAACTGTAGTACCTGGGATTGGTTGTAATTCATTAACTCCTAATAAATCCATTGTACTTAATAAGGTACTAGCTAAAGGGGCTAAAAGCTGTACACTAGGACTATTGTATAGATTTATTATTCCGTTTAATGATTCTTTAGTTTCTAATTCGTGATCAATTTCAGAGCGATAAGTAATTGATAGCTTTAAGGCGATCTCTGGGATTTGAAAAGCGAAACCAGCTAACCAGCCATACCCCTCGTCCCGTTTAAAATTAGCTTGATAGTTTTCAAGACTTGATAGTGTTAGATTGCCTCTCACATCTTGATAGACGCCCCCAGCATAAAAATTTAACTGCTCATTTGGTTGAAAACCAACTATGGCAGAAATATTATTCGAATTAACTTTTACATTGGTACCTGTATATTTGCCTCCATCAGTATAGTCTGCTGCAGCCCCGAATGGTTGATCGTAAAGTAAACCAAATGAGAAATTTTCATTCAGTTGTAATTTTAAAGCTGCGCTTGGGAAGTAGTAATCTTCAGCCATATCTGAAACTCTATCTCCATCTGTTGTAATACCTCCAACTGAAGGGTCAATAATGGAGATACCAGCTTCAAAGTAGTTATTTGGTTGTAAAAATGCTCCTATCGATTGACCTGAGCGATCCATAGCGGCTGCATAAGCCCCAGAAATCGGTAATAAAGCAAATAATACAGATGCACTGATGGTTTTTAATTTCATGTTATCTATCCTTAGATAATGTGAATTTTTAATTTAATAGAATTTTTTTAGTTATTTCCTTAAGAGCTGATAAATAAACGATTTATGCTAAAATGTTTATTTTTTACTCTACAAACAACATATCATAAAGGTAATGAGATGCAACAAAAATTTGACTGAAATGACATTATTTTTTTTATTTTGGGTCAATTTGTTGATAAGTGTATTAAACTCAAAAATGGTGCGCCCTGCGGGACTCGAACCCACGCCGGTCACTTAGGAGGCAACTGCTCTATCCAGTTAAGCTAAGGACGCATGCTAATCTGATCAAATAAACTTTTGAAAAAAAGTTATTGCTTAACAATAACTTTTTTTTAATGAATATTACTATTTTCGGTAAAGTAATTTAAATAATACCAACATCAGGATAATCCAGATCGGAATCATGATCACAGCACCGCTTAAGCCCTGAGTCCACATGATGTAAAGCACGACAAGAATAAACCCAAGAACTAAATAGTTACTCGCTGGTGACCATAAAGCAGGAAATTTAGAAGTGGTATTCGACTGTTTCATCGCTTGCTTAAATTTCAAGTGAGTCAAAGCAATCATCGCCCAGTTAAGTACTAGAGCACCAACGACAATATAAATTAAATTACTTAAAGCATCTTCAGGTGCAAAATAGTTTAATAAAACACATCCGAAAATTAACACTGCTGACAACAATACCGCAGGAACAGGTACTCCTTGTTTATTGGTTTTTTCAAAAATTTTAGGGGCATTACCTTGTTTTGCTAAACCAAAAAGCATACGGCTATTCGCGTACATTCCACTGTTATATACCGATAGCGCAGCAGTCAAAATAATAAAGTTGAGCAGGTGAGCAGCCCAATCAATACCCAGTTGACTGAAGATCATTACGAATGGACTTTTATCTAGACCACCAAGTTGCAGTTGATTCCATGGAACTAAAGAAAGAAGAATTGTAAGCGACCCAACATAGAAAATCAGAATACGGAAAACAACTTGATTAATTGCTTTAGGAATCGTTTTCTCTGGATTTTCAGCCTCAGCTGCCGCCATACCAATCAGTTCAATACCACCAAAGGCGAACATCAGGAATGCCAACATGAAGAATAAACCTTCGAATCCATGAGGGAAGAAACCACCGTGAGTCCAAAGATTACTGAATGATGCAGTAGAGTCAGATCCTGCTGTAAACAACAAGAATAGACCGAAGATAATCATCGACACGACAGCTGCTACTTTAATAATAGACAGCCAAAACTCTGATTCTCCATAAAATTTAACATTACAGAGGTTAACTAAGGTAATGATAATAAAGAAGAAAAGAACTGATGACCAAGCAGGAATGTGAGGCCACCAATAGTTAATATATTTTGCAACAGCTGTTAATTCGGTCATCGCGACCAAAATATAAAGAATCCAATAGTTCCAACCTGCTAGGAATCCAGGAAACTTACCCCAATATTTATTTGCAAAATGACTAAATGATCCTGCAACAGGTTCATGAACAATCATTTCGCCTAATTGGCGCATAATTAAAAAAGCGATTAAACCACCAATTGCATAACCCAAAATAATAGATGGGCCGGCAGATTGGATCACGTGTGCGGAACCTAAAAATAAGCCTGTACCAATTGCACCACCCATAGCGATTAATTGGATATGACGATTCTTTAAGCCACGCTGAAGTTGTGAAGACTTGTTATTCAAAGTATTCAGCCCGACGATTGAAATAAGTTACAAGATTGTAATAGATCAAATTGCATTAGCCTAGTACGTCAGCGTTCATGAATGTTTTTTATGATTTAAATAAAATAAAATTATTATAGAAAAATGATTTAATTATTTTTTAATCAATCATTTAATTTTATTAGAGTTTATTTTTGTTAGAGTGAATTAAATTTAATCTATCGTAATTGATGGAAATTCATACCATAGTGTTAAGTGCTCATGTTCACATAAAAAATCATTTATACTGTGTTGAACTAAAAATCACGATTGATAACAAATATTAAAAGAGAAGGAATGAGCTATGAGTTCAACACCACAAATTAAAATTCCAGCCACTTATATGCGTGGAGGAACGAGTAAAGGTGTTTTCTTTAACTTAAATGATTTACCCAAAGAAGCTCAAGTTCCAGGTAAAGCAAGAGATCAAATCTTATTACGTGTGATAGGAAGCCCTGATCCTTATGGCAAACAAATTGATGGAATGGGTGGTGCTTCATCTAGTACCAGTAAGACAGTCATTCTCTCTAAAAGCGCTCAATCTGATCATGATGTAGATTATCTTTTTGGACAGGTTGCAATTGATCGACCATTCGTCGATTGGAGTGGTAATTGTGGCAATCTTACGGCTGCTGTAGGCTCATTTGCGATTTCAAATGGTCTCGTGAGTGCAGAAAAGATCCCAGAGAATGGAATTTGTACGGTAAAGATTTGGCAGGTCAATATTCAGAAAACGATTATTGCGCATGTCCCAATCACAAATGGTCAGGTTCAGGAAACAGGTGATTTCGAGCTTGATGGGGTAACATTTCCAGCTGCAGAGGTGCAAATAGAATTTTTAGATCCCGCAGATGATGGAGAGCATGGGGCTGCCATGTTTCCCACAGGAAATGTGGTTGATGAGCTGGAAGTCCCAGATATTGGTCGCTTTCAGGTGACGCTGATTAATGCGGGTATTCCAACTATTTTTATGTGTGCTTCAGACTTAGGGTATGAAGGAACTGAACTTCAGGATCATATCAATAATGATGTCGAGGCCTTGGTCAAGTTTGAAAAAATTCGTGCTTATGGTGCTGTAAAGATGGGTATTATTCAGCATATTGATGAAGCGGTTCAACGTCAGCATACACCTAAAATTGCATTTGTATCTGCGCCTAAAAATTACATCTCATCTAGCGGAAAAGCAGTACACGCTGATGAGATCGACTTGACGGTTCGTGCTTTATCTATGGGTAAACTACACCATGCCATGATGGGAACCGCAGCTGTAGCGATTGGAACCGCCGCTGCAATTCCTGGAACATTAGTCAATTTAGCCTCAGGTGGTGGTGAAAAAAAATCAGTCAGATTTGGGCATCCTTCTGGAACACTCAGAGTAGGCGCTGAAGCGGAGAAAATTAATGACCAATGGACGGTAAAAAAGGCCATTATGAGTCGCAGTGCTCGAGTACTCATGGAAGGATGGGTGCGAATTCCTGGCGATACGTTTTAAGATGAAAAAACCACTTTCGAGTGGTTTTTTTACGCGCTTAAAATATGTGATAAGTATACTAAATTAGTCTGAAAGCATTACTAACAGTACGATTCACTCATAAATAAATAAGACTATGACAATTTTGACATGTTATATTAAGGAAATAAGTCAACGTGATTATATTCACCGAATTCATAAAATTAAGTTGCTGAATAGCCTTCGCTCCACGAATAATTAAAATGAGAAAGACCAATGAAGAAGGATAATAATTTTGAGCAGGATACGCCCAAGATTGATCAAGAGTTTCTAAACCAAATTCATGCTACAAATAAATTAGATTTGGTATCCGTGATTGCCAAAATCCCTGTGCCTGTGGCGCTAGTTCAGCATGATGGTGTCTTTATTAGTGCAAATCAATTATTTGCTGATATCTATGAGAGTGATGCACTCTATTTACTCGGAAAGAAATTAGGTTTCGTATCAACAACTGTTTACCAATTATTTCAAGATGCGCTGCAATTGTTTCGACATGATTCACGCTTATACAAAATTGAAAATGAGTTCTATTCAAAAGGGCATTTTTTTCAAATTTATTTTAGTGCTTTAAGAGATAAATCATCCTCTTTGGATTGCGTGTTGATCGTATGTGCAGATATAACAAAATTGAAAAGACGTGAACGTGTCTTGATCCAAAATAATAAAAGGTTGTTTGAAGAGCTATATTTGGACCCTGTGACTGGGATGAACAATAAGCTGGCATTTGAACAGTTTTTAAAAGATCGCTTCCTTATTCAAGATCGGAAGAATTATTCTTTTATCAAGTTTGAAGTCGAAAATTTTAAAAAGTTTAATCAGCTCAATAGTTATACCATTGGCGATGAAATTTTGAGTCGTATTGGATCTCTGATTAAAGAGGAGTTGAATCAAGATTTAGCAGAAGTCTATCGTTTGAATTCTGCAAGTTTTATCTTGGTGATTCAAGAATCGACTCCTTGGAAAATTCTCACCATTGCTGAACGGCTAAAACAAACATTGGTCCGTGAAAAAATTTATTTCGATCCTCAAGAGGATGAGGTACTCACGTGTGCGATTGGGATTTTTCATCCTAATTGCCAGAAAATGTACTCAGAAAAGCAAATATTAGAAACCTTAGATCGTGCTGTTGACATTGCACATGTATTGGGTCGAAACTCGATTCATGTGTTAGATGAATAGTCACTCTTCATTTAAACTATCACTAAATAAAACAAATCAGCATTGTGTTTTGTAGCAATCACAATTGGTTGTAGAATAAGGACAATTTTATATATACCGACATGAAACGGTATAACTTGAGGTTCAAAGACGGCAGTGACAGTACATATCTCTGTGAATAGTGAAGTATTACAACGTGCTCAACAGCAAATCCAACAGGATTTGAAAATTGCCCTAGATGCATTTTTCATTCCAGAGCCATTGAAAAGTGCTGTAAATCATGCAGTCATGTTAGGTGGAAAAAGGGTTCGTCCAGCTTTAGCGTATGCAACAGCAGAATTAAGTGAAGATCATAAAAATTTTGCTGCTGTGCGACGTGCAGCAGTTGCAGTCGAGTTAATTCATTGCTATTCACTTGCTCATGACGACTTACCATGTATGGATAATGATTTGTTGCGTCGTGGTCAACCAACTTGCCATGTTGCATATGGTGAAGATACAGCACTACTTGCAGGAGATATCTTGCAGTCGATGGCATTTGAGGTTTTAGGAAGTCGCCTTTTTGATACACAAGTCACTGTAGATCCTTCTATTGTGTTGAAGCAAATGCAGATATTGGCGACATCATCTTCTAAGATGGTTTGTGGTCAAGTCCTAGATTTGCAAGCGGAAGGCAAGAAAATTGATCAGGAAGCATTGGAAAATATTCATCGTAATAAAACTGGTGCACTGATTCAGGCCGCAATCATGATGTCAGCAGTGACAGTGATGGACGGTGTAGATGCAGGAATACCGAAATTGCGTGAATTTGGTCAGGCATTAGGTTTAGCATTTCAAGTACAAGATGATATTTTAGATATAGTTTCGGATACTGAAACGCTTGGAAAGACCGCTGGAAAAGATGAACTTGTAGAAAAATCAACATACCCAGCTTTATTGGGCTTAGATGCTGCAAAAGAATATGCAAATAAGCTTCATCAGCAAGCCATTAGTGCTTTAGATTATTTTGGTGATTCGGCATCTGAACTTAAGCAGATTTCAGCTTTTTTACTTGCTCGAAAAAGTTAAAAAAAAAAGAGGACTGAAAGTCCTCTTTTTCATTTGTTATTTTGTCGCTTTATATAATCGGTCTGCTTCGTCAAATCGGTCAGTAACATCTGAGGTCGGTTGCTTACCTAATAAACTCACAACAATGATTGCGATGAGGGAGCAAATAAAGCCAGGAATGATTTCATAGATTCCAGTATCAGCCCAAATATTTTTCCATACAATAACGGTCACTGCACCAATGATCATCCCCGCCAAAGCGCCATTTAATGTCATGCGTTTCCAGAATAAAGACAGAATAATGAGCGGGCCAAATGCTGCCCCAAAGCCTGCCCAAGCGTAGGCAACTAGACCAAGTACTTTAGATTCAGGGTTTGACGCTAAAACAATCGCAAGTAAAGCAATCAGTAGCACCATCAAGCGACCCACCCAAACCAGTTCTTTTTGAGAAGCAGTTTTACGGATGAAAGATTTATAAAAATCTTCGGTTAAAGTGCTTGAACAAACAAGAAGTTGACAACTCAATGTACTCATTACCGCAGCCAAAATGGCAGCTAATACAATGCCGGCGATCCATGGGTTAAATAGAACTTTCGTTAACTCCATAAATACAGTTTCAGGGTTAGCATTCACAATATTAGCGAACTGTGGATTTTGCTGAAAATAAGCAATACCGACATATCCAGCAGCCACTGCACCACCAAGGCACAGAATCATCCAAGTCATACCAATACGACGAGCATTAGGAATCGATTTAACTGAATCAGCAGCCATAAAACGTACGAGAATATGAGGTTGTCCGAAATAGCCTAAACCCCAAGCCAGTAATGAAATAATTGCGACGGTACTTAAGTTACCCATTAAACTGCTTGCTTCTGGTCGCGCTGCTTCAAGTGCTAGATTCACTTGAGATAAATCGGAAAAAGTCAGTAAAGCCACGATGGGGGTAAGCAATAAGGCAAAAATCATTAATCCCGCTTGGATGGTGTCTGTCCAAGAAACAGCTAAGAACCCACCAATAAAAACGTAACTGATCGTTGCAATTGCACTAATCCAAAGGGCAGTGCTGTAAGAAAGATCAAACATACTTTCAAATAATCGAGCGCCTGCCACCATGCCTGAAGCACAATAAATGGCAAAGAAGATTAAAATGACAAATGCAGAAACGATTCGTAGAATTTTTTTCTGATCATTAAAACGATTGGAAAAGTAATCTGGGAGTGTAAGGGCATTGTGTTGAACTTCAGTATGAACTCTGAGACGTCCTGCCACTAACAGCCAGTTGAGCCATGCACCAATAATTAAACCAATTGCAATCCACATTTCTGATAGACCGGAAAGATAAATAGCACCTGGCAAACCCATAAGTAACCAGCCACTCATGTCAGAAGCACCAGCTGAAAGGGCTGTTACAAAACTTCCCAAGCGTCGTCCACCCAAAATATAATCTGAAAAGTTCGTGGTCGCTCGATACGCGATTAAACCAATCACGACCATGGCGACAATATAGAACAAGAAAGTGATTAAGGTGGGATCAAAGGTGCTCATACAATTTCCATGATGCAGTTAGACGATAGATTGTTTTCATGCAATCTTTCAGGATGCGAAATTTAACCATAAATTTAAAATAAATGCTGAAGAATTGAATCTTGAGTCATATCAATAACAAAGGCAGCCGAAGCTGCCTTTTTAAATTTTGAAGAGTGTTTGAGCGATTTAAGGATTATTACGACCCATTACCCCACGAATCGTATTCATGATGTCAGCAGGCAATACCACAGTTTTAGCATTATTAGATTTAGCCATATCCTGCATTGCTTTTACATATTGTTCACCAAGTAGATAAGCGACAGGGATCTCTTTGTCGCCTACAGCATTGGTAACCATATTAATGGCTTTTTCTGAAGCTTCAGCGAGTACAACTTGAGCCTCAGCATCGCGACGTGATGCTTCAAGACGACCTTCAGCTTCAAGAATCGCAGCTTGTTTTTCACCATCAGCACGTGTCACTGTCGCACGACGCTGACGTTCAGCTGCGGCTTGGGCTTCCATTGCGGATTGCATTGTACCTGATGGTTGAATATCTTGGATTTCAACCGTTTTAAGCGTAATTCCCCAATCTGAAATATCATCAGAAATTGCTGCTTTTAGCTTCGCTTTAATGTGATCACGTGAAGATAAAGCATCATCCAAGTCCATTTCACCTACGATTGAACGTAAAGAAGTTTGGACAAGGTTTTGGATTGCCCAAGTATAGTTTTCGATACCGTAGACTGCTTTTTCTGGTGTAGTAATGTTGATATAGGCAACAGCGTTCATTAAAAGAACTGCGTTATCTCTTGTAATCACTTCCTGAGATGGAATATCGAGAACGATATCTTTTGTCGTGACTTTATATGCGACTTCATCAACATAAGGAATCACAAAGTTTAGACCTGGACTTAAGGTTGTATGGTATTTACCCAGACGTTGTACGATCCATTTATAGCCTTGAGGAACAATACGAACCCCTTTAAAAATAGTGATCCCGACGAATGCCAAAAATGCGATGGCAATAATTGAACCAGACATTTCTACTCCTTTAAGAATTATTGTTTATAACGGTGAGTTGAGGTTACTGTGCGCTTGAACGACCAGCTCATTACCTAAAATATCTGTAACTCTGACACGATCACCGACCTGAACAGGGTTCAGTGTTCTGCAATTCCATTCGTCAGAGCCGAGAACTGGAAGCTGAAACCGAACTTTGACTAATTCAGGTTCATGACCAATTTGAATCACCATCCCAACTTGTCCGATTGTCGCTTCACGTGAGAGCCCCGCTTTAGTCTTATCAACGGAAAGTGGTTTAATAAATTTAAACCAAATCACCGTACATGAAATCGATAGGACAACCCATAAAATAATTTGAGCTGGAAGCCCCATAGAAGGAAATAGCCACACCAGTATGCTAATAATGACTGCAGCTATACCAAACCACAGTGCAGCAAAGGCCGGTAAAATGAGCTCAGACAGGATGAGCAAAATACCTAATACAAACCAATGCCAAGGTTCAATCAATAAGTCCATACATCTACTCTAATCGTTATCTTGTTATAGACGAAAACATCTATATCAAGATAACAGACTAGGGCAGAGAAGCCTATAAAAAATGCTTAAAAGCGAGCTGTTGGTGCAGGTTTGAAAGCAGCAGGAGATTTTTTGAAATTGGCAATTGCGGTATCTATTGATTTAATTTTCAGTTGCGCTGCTTTCTCACCTTCAAGTATTGCCTCATTGCTGGCTTTCAAATCCAAAGTTCCTAAATGGCCAACTTTTGGCTGAATCACGACTGTAGCTGCATTGAGTTCAGTATTGATACTTTGTTGACCCATAATATTAATCGTTTGATCCAACAGTCCCCACATGCTCATCGGCTTATTGCCTGCAGGGCGTGCAGAAATATCAACTGCTATCACAATATCTGCACCCATATTTTTGGCAGTTTGAACTGGAATTGGACTCACGAGTCCACCATCAACATATTTGGTTTTGCCAATCGTTGTTGGAACAAAGACGTTAGGGATACTACATGACGCTCTTACGGCTTGACCTGTATTACCTTTGACGAAATCAGCGCGTTTACCATTATCTAAACGTGTGGCAACTGCAGCAAATCGAATCGGGAATTGTTCAATCGGTTTGTTCCCAACCTGTCGATTGACATAATCTTGGAGCTTTTGACCGAGGACCACACCCTGTCGATTTAAAGTTAAATCACGAATATCGGACTCTTTCAGCTGAAGTGCAATTTGCTGTAGTTGATAGGGAGATTTGCCTGAAGCATAAATACTACCGACAAAACTTCCAGCACTTGTACCCGTAACAATTTTGGGTTTTATACCATGAGATTCTAAAACCTTTAATACACCAATATGCGCAAAACCTTTTGCACCACCACCGCCTAGAGCAATGGCGATCACTGGCTCGCGTGCTTGAATTTGAGTGGATTGTGTAGGATTTTTTACAGTAGAGTTACAGCCTGATAGCGCCAATAAACTCAGGCCAATGAAGCTGATTTTGGGAAGATTGAGGAGCAATGACATAGACATTAATCTGCTAAAAAGTGTCAAAATTTTAGGCATATCTCAACAGATTGCTGTCTATTTTTCTAGCATTTTTACAAAAGTTCTTTAAAGGGTAATGCTAAACGACTTATATTTTTAGGAGAAATTTTTCCACGATAATATTCTAATATTTTGTGCAGATCAGATTCATAGTCTCCCGTCATTTCAAGGCTTCCTAAACATCGTATGACTTTATGATCATAGTCAAATGCAAACATTACCACTGGTATATTTGCACCTAAGGCAATGTGATAAAAACCGCTGCGAATCTTTTTAGCACTTTTTCGTGTACCTTCAGGTGCCATTGCCACCCAAATTTTATCTCGTTCATGAATAGCTTGAACAATTTGTTGAGTCAAGCCTTGGGGGGTATCGCGTTTTACCGGAATCACCCCGATCCATTTGAGTAAGTGTTTGAGTGGAGATTTGAACAGACTATCTTTTCCAAAGATTGTGACTTCAATACCAATGCCAAGCATCGCGAGAAAGGCATACAGTCCATCATAATTTGATGTATGCGGGGACACAATTGCGACAGCTTTGGGAAAATTTGGAAATTCTCCTTCAAAAGACCAGCCTTGTCGAAGATAAAGCTGTTTGAACGCTGCTCGACTCAACGTTGAACCGCGTTGAGGAACTTGTGATGGTAATTTTGGAAATCTATTGTTCATTGTGCGTTGTATAATTGCTTATTAAACTTATTATAAAGACCTTGTGTATGAGATACATTGGCAGAATAAGAATCAAGTGACAAGGACATCTCAATACGGATTGATTAAGAAAACATCAGTTGCAGGACACCTCTTTCATGTCACCAAATACCAAAATGTATGTGCTTTTATTTTCACTCTATTGGGCGCAAGGATTGCCAGTAGGATTTATGACACATGCTTTGCCCGTGATTCTGCGTGCTGAAGGTGTTTCCTTAACGCATATTGGTGGATTTGGATTGCTGATGGCTCCGTGGGCACTCAAAGTTTTATGGGCTCCATTGGTTGATCGCCATCATTTGTTCAATCAAGGGCGTTACCGCAGTTGGATTATACCCACTCAGTTACTCACAATGATTACGCTGGTTATCTTTTCATTTATCCCCATTCAATCACTGAATCAACCTCAATATCTCTTTGGATTTTTCGTGGCACTGTTGATAATGAACAGTATCGGAGCGACTCAAGATATAGCAACTGATGGCTTAGCTGTGAATATTCTAAAAGGCGAACAACAGCATCTAGGCAATATGTTCCAAGTGATTGGTTCAAGATTGGGCTTTATTGTGGGAGGCGGTGCGATATTGTGGGTATTAGATGCATTGACATGGCAAACCACTTTTTTATGCTTGGCTGTTTTGGTGGCATTTAATACGCTACCCGTATTATTGTATCGTGAGCCTCAACATGATTCACAAAGTATCAATAATCATCAAGATGATGATTCATCATCTAAAACTCAAAGTTTCGTGAAAGCTTTAAGTCATTACTTAAAATATTTTTTTCAAAATCGAGAACTCAGACTTTGGTTTTTTGTATTGTGTAGCATTAAAGTGACGGATGGATTGTCTGGACCCATTCTTAAACCATTGTTGGTCGATTTAGGACTATCTAAGACGCAAATTGGTGTCAATGTGACCATGCTTGGAGCATTTGCTGCTTTGATCGGAGCAGGTATTGCAGGTTGGCTACTTAGGTTTTATTCGCGTCAAAGTGCTTTAATTACTTTTTCACTGCTTAAATTATTGAGTCTCATTGGATTTGCATGGTTATCGCATTATGAGGCGCGACCTTCTGAATTGAACGTCGTGTGGATCTATATCATCAATGCTTTAGAAGATATGTTCGCTGCGATGTTATTGGTGATTATTCTAACCATGGTGATGCAATACAGTCGGAAAGAATTTGCAGGAACAGATTTTACTTTCCAAGTCGCATTGATGGCTTCCATTGCGGGAGCACTGTATACCGTGAGTGGCATATTAGGCGATTGGCTCGGTTATACCTCATATCTCATTTTGATCTGTATATTAGGATTATTTTTGTTCATACCGATTTTAGTATGGAGTCGGTATACAGCTCAAAACAAACATCAATGGAATTAGTCTGTAATCTATCTTTTATTCATTTTCATGCTTAGGATGAAATAAAAATGAATAATCGAGATTACGGAGAGTTGATAGCATGGGCAAATGAATACACTCCTCTAAGCACTATGAAAATTCAAGCTGTTATTTTTGATTTGGACAATACACTGACACACCGAGATTTAAGTGTTCAAACTTTTAGTCGGGCATTATTTAATACTTATAAACAGCAAATTGATCAATCTGCCTCGTCTGCGCAAGCTGAGATTCTCGAAACGATTCGATATATTGATCATGGTGGCTATCCCATCCGAGAAAGAATGACTGCACCTACCATTGGTGGTTCAGTCGCTCATGCATTACTCAAGCAGTTGAAATGGAAAAAAGCACCAGAATTAGATGAATTAAGTGACTATTGGTTTAATCAATTTGGACTAAACGCAGTCATGATGCCAAATGCTATTCAGACGCTTGATCAGCTTAGAAGCGAAGGATTTAAGTTGGCAATCATTTCGAATGGAGGACATTTTACTCGACACAAAATTATCGAAGGTCTAGGAATCGCGCATTATTTTGATGTGATCATGAGTTCTGAGAAGGCAGGTGTGTCAAAGCCTCAAGCAGAAATATTTCATATGACTTGTCAACAATTAGGAATTGCACCTGACCATTGTCTTTATGTTGGTGATCATCCAGTGAATGATTATTGGGGTGCTACTCAGGCTGGATTAGATGGACTATATTTGGCGGGGTTTCACCAATCCTTAGCTGAACATCAACCGCCGTTAAATAAAACAATTCAGACTTTGCCTGAAATTTTAGCGTATAAAAAACAAGTCAATGCATGATGTAAATGATGAATTTTTGAGACGATCAGCTTGATGCAGTGTAATATAAAATGATCAGTTCAAAATGCATGCAATAAACCACTGTGGTTGATTGAGCGTATTAGGGCTGAGCGATCTGCACTCGATTAGGCTCATCATTTATGTACAGCATTGTTTTATCCTTAGTGCCGCTGATAGGGCTCATATTAATTGGATATTTTCTTAAACAGAAATCGTATTTAACAGACGAGTTTTGGGCGGGTGCAGAGAAACTTAACTATTTTGTGTTTTTTCCTGCCATGCTTTTTGGTAATTTGGCTCAAGCTGATATTCATATGGAGATGGTGAGTAAAATTTTAGTCATTTTACTCGTGGTCTTTCCAATTGCTTGTGCAGTTTTATATATTTTAAAAAGAATTTTTCAGACCCCAACACGAAGATTTGGAGTCTATGTTCAAAGTAATGTACGTTTTAATACCTATATTGGTTTAGCAGTTGTTGCTTCGCTTTTTCCAGCAGAAGGCATGACGATTTTTGCATTACTGTTGGCGATCAGTATTCCTGTTGTGAATATCATCTCGGTATTGGCACTGACCGATCATGAAAATATGAATTTTCGCGCAGTGATTATATCGTTACTCAAAAATCCTTTAATTTTAGGTTGTCTGGTTGGGGTGCTCTACAATGTATCCGGGCTGCCATTATGGAAGGGTGCAGAGTCATTAATTTACCAACTTGCGATATGTAGCTTACCTATGGGACTAATGTGTGTCGGTGCTGCATTGCAATTTGTGGCTCTTAAAAAAGAATCATTTCCGCTAATGATCAACACGCTATCGCGTTTATGTTTAATGCCGATTTTGGCTTGGTTGGTCTGTAAAATGCTGGGCTTCAATGCTTTAGAGACGCAAATCTTTATTTTATATTTTGCATTACCAACGGCTTCAGCTGCTTATATTCTGACAAAAGTATTGGGTGGTGACAGTCAATTAATGGCTGGCGTAATTAGTCTGCAAATTATCGGTGCTGCAATCACACTACCCATCGTTCTGACTTTAATATTGCACTAAAACTCAGAAGTATAATTCCAAATATTTAGAATCATTTGAAAGCTTATCGATTCAATTTGAATTAGATTATGTATTTGTGTTGAATTATGAGAAAATGCAAGATTAAGTTGAATTGAAGTACTCCCATGACACACCACAATGCTGAATCTTTAAGTGATATCGAAATTTTAGATATTTTGCAGTCAATGAAATCTGACGAACTTAATGTTGAGGCGAATAAACTGATTCGAAGTGGTGGTAAAGAGGGGCGTCAGGAAGCACATAAAAAAGCCTTGGTTGCATTACATCAATCTTTTGAAGAAAAGTTTGTTGAAGCAGTGACACTTGCGCTAGGCTTAAATGAAGCACAAGCAAAAAAAATTAAATATAAAAAAGACAGAATTCGTATTCTTAAAGCGCGTGGTATTGATTATCTTGAGATTGATGGTGCTGAAACAGCACAAGTTTTATCGCAGGTTGCACAGGCGATTACACGTGAAGAAGCAATCGTAACGCATGATCTACACAATATTTTTCCATTTTGGAAAGAAGGCTGGCCAATGGTTCAGTTAGATAATGCGTATGCTATTTTAGCTGAAGACATTAATATTCATTATCAAGCAACTTTAGATATACTTTTAGAAATCTATGGTCGTTAATACTTTATTATTTAAGTTAAACAAAAAATTGAAAACGTAGTTCAGTGAATCAACTGGCTGAAAACCGATTTAAGTAACAGACTTAAATCGGTTTTTTCTTTTACCATCAACCATGGTGTTGTTCTACTCGGACATTGCACTGGGATACTTTTTTAATCTGCCCGCTGTATTAGGATTCTTTATCGGAATTGCTGCAGATACTATGACCCCCTATGACAGTTATACAACCATACTTATTGCTTTGTATTCAGTTTTGCTTTGTCTTGGTGCTGACTTTTCAAGTGCTATTGCTCATGATGATCATGGTGTATTTTGGATTAGTAAATATTAAGACCTTCTAAAATAGACCTTAAAATTTAGTTTTTTATTGCCATGTCTGTAATGCTCCTAAA
The DNA here is from genome assembly GCF_056779945.1 of Acinetobacter sp. ANC_7635. Classification (NCBI taxonomy): domain Bacteria; kingdom Pseudomonadati; phylum Pseudomonadota; class Gammaproteobacteria; order Moraxellales; family Moraxellaceae; genus Acinetobacter; species Acinetobacter sp. ANC_7635. Next base: position 57,322 of record NZ_JBWYIS010000012.1, read on the forward strand.
TATTCTATCAATGGTGATGAACGGGCCAATGATGTATCTATCATTTGAAATTGAACAGTTATTTTCGATAAAAATAGTCGACTAGATTATCATAAATAATGTTAAATAAATCACAAAATAATTAAAAAACGTTAGTTGTTTGTCATTAATACTACATATTTCATCCTGTATATTAAAAAAATGCTTAACAAAAGTTAGGTGTATTTAACATAAATTCTTTATAACGAGGTTTTAATCATGAGCTTAGTTGAATTAAAGCAAGAAGAAATCAATGAAGTATCTGGTGCTGGAACATTGATTGGTGACTCAATCATCCACGGTGTGAACTTATTCAATCAAACACTTAATTCAAAACTGATTTCATCAGTTGGTGTTGTATTTAGTGCAGTAGGTTTAGGGCTAGTACACCAAGCTGCTGATACTACTGGTTTAGTGGCATCAAAAACATTAATTGGTCTAGGTCGTGCACTTGGTGGCGATGTAGATGAAACTCCAAACCATTACGAAAAAGAAAAGGCAGAAGGTCAATATAAACTTCTTCCGACTTTGAATGGCGTTCGTGCTTGGCTCTCATAAGTTTTAAATAAAGTGTTAAAGGCAGACTGGTCATGAGTACTGGTCTGCTTTCAGTAACAGAAATAATAAAGCTAAAACTTTTGGTGGCTATAACAATGCAAAACTCATCAGAACAAATAGATCACGATAAAAGAAACTTTCTAAAAACAATGGGTAGCTTAGCTGCTGTTGGTGCTGTTTCAGCATGGTTCCCAACACAAAAGGCAGAAGCTTGGTTTTTTCCTTTACAAGAAAGATTGGTAAATTTCCCAACTGAAATCTCAATTTTTAAACAGGAATATGAAAATTGGTCTGGGGAATCTCGTTATGAAAATGCATGGACAGCATCACCCAGTAATCAAGAACAAGTTTTAAAAGCGATTAATTGGGCTTATCAAAATGGTTATAAAGTCAGAGCCAAAGGGATGTCACATAATTGGTCACCTTTATTGTTGGATGATCAAGACAAGATTACTAAAATTTTATTGATTGATATGCCAACGCATATCAACAAAGTCAGTATTGATGCAAACGGTATTGTGACTGCCGAAGCAGGCATTCAAATGGAAGCATTGTTAACCGCAATGGAATACCGTAATCGTGGATTTGTGGCAGTGCCAGCACCTGGAGATTTAACTTTGGGTGGTGTGTTGGCCATCGACGGTCATGGCACAGGTGTACCTGCCGTAGGGGAAATAAAACAAGAAGGTCAAACTTATGGTTCGATCAGTAATTTAGTGGTATCGATCACTGCTGCTGTTTTCGACCAACGAGAAGGTCGATACGTTGCAAAAACCTTCCTGCGAAATGATCCTGAAATTCGTGCATTTTTAGTCCATATAGGTCGTGCATTTATTTTATCTGCACAATTACAAACGTCAAAAAATCAATATATTCGTTGTGAAAGCTATACCGACATTCATATCAATGAGCTATTTGCTCAAGATAAGCATGCTGGACGTACCTTCTCACATTTCCTGGATAAATCTGGTCGTGCAGAAGCAATTTGGTTTCCATTCACCGATTATCCTTGGTTAAAAGTTTGGACTGTTACTCCGTATCGTCCTTTGACTGCTCGACAGACAGTCAAACCATTCAATTATTGGTTCTCAGATAATTTAATCAAACCTATTACAGATTTAATTCATAAAATCATCGTCAATAAAAGTACTTATCTCACGCCAACCTTCGGTTTTACTCAGTATGAAATCTCTAAACTAGGTTTAAATGGTACGCCATTATCTGGAATCACGACGATTTTGACTGGTGGTTTGGCTTCTACTCAAACTTATGATTTATGGGGAACGTCAAAAAACGTTTTACTGTATGTCAAACCAACAACTTTGCGTGTTACTGCAAATGGCTATGCTGTCATTACCAGTCGTGCAAACGTTCAACGGGTTATTGCTGATTTTTGTGATTATTACGGCATTAAGATGAAGCAATATCAAAAAATGGGTCGTTTCCCAATGAATGGACCTGTTGAAATTCGAGTTACGGGCTTGGATCATCCAGAAGATTCAATTGTTCACGGCGCTCAAACAGCAGCATTATCAGCCATTAAACCTTGTCCTGATCATCCCGAATGGGACTGTGCCGTTTGGTTTGATATTTTAACCTTGCCAGGTACGCCATTCTCAGCGCAATTTTACACAGAAGTTGAGGAGTGGATGTCACAACGTTATCAAGGTGATTCTTTGATGCGACCAGAATGGTCTAAAGGGTGGGGCTATACCAATCAAAAAGCTTGGGATAGTTCAACTTATATCGATTACGAAATTCCACGCGTCCATGCTCAGGGTCAATCTAATCATTTAACTATTCAGTCGAGTAGTCATATTTTAAAGCAATATGATCCTCATGCTTTGTTCACAGCACCTTTAGTCAATCGAGTTTTGAAATAAAACAAGATGAACGCTTCGTTTTTAATCTATTGAAATCAGTATCCAACTGAGTTTATTCAAAGCAGATTTAGCTGAGCGAAGTGTGGGATAGAACAGGAGACAACACAGATCATGACTATTTTATTGAAAACTTTTGGTTTATGTTTGTCTCTTTTAAGCACGCTGTTGAAATGCAGTCAACTTGATGAAAATTCAATATAAAAACCCGTACTTGAAAAATTAATTACAAATATATATGACAAATAAGCTGTTTAGAGACAAAGCGATTGATGCACAAAAGTCAAAGTGGATTGGTGAAGTCATTTTGATTCGACCATTTTCATTTACGGTACTCACGATTGTTGTCGCCATTTTTACTGTTTTATTAGTGAGTTTTATTTTTTTTGGAAGCTATACGAAGAGGACGAGTGTTAAAGGATTATTGATTCCTAATACGGGTTTAATCCGAGTTTATAGTGCCGAAGGCGGCACAGTTAGTGAAAAATTCGTCAAAGAAGGTCAGTTAGTGGAGAAAGGGACACCATTAATTGCATTAAAAATGACGCGTTATAATAGTACAGGTAACTATAATGAGTCTGTACAACAACAAATTGAGTTAAAAAAACAAAGTTTAGATACTGAAAAAAATAAACTAAAAGACTTACATTTAAATAGTGTTCAACAATTAAATGCAGAAATTCAATCTATACGTTTAGATTTAATAAAATTAGATGGCTTAATTGCCGAGCAACGCCAACGTCTAGCACTTGCACAAGAAAATGCACATCGTTATCGAGATTTAAAAGATAAAGAATATATTTCGATTGAAGAATATCAACTGAAGCAAGATAACTATATCAGCCTAAAAGTTGCTTTACAGAGCTATGAGCGAGAAAAAAATACTAAACAAGCTGAATTAGAAAATAAATTATTGGCTCAGCAAGGACTAGCATCGAAGTTGGAAAGTGAGCTGACTTCGGTCGATCGTCAATTAGCTTCGAATCAGCAAGAATTTTTAGAAAATAAAGCGCGGGATAGTTTGCTATTACAAGCCAATGCGACAGGAAAAATAGCATCGATTAATGCAGAGGTTGGTCAGTTTATTTCTCCTAATATTCCTGTTATGAATATTGTTCCGACGCCTTCTTATTTAGAAGCACATCTTTTTGTACCCAGTTCAGCAATTGGATTTATAAGGACTGGTCAAACCGTAAAACTTCGTTTTCAAGCCTATCCTTACCAAAAATTTGGTCAAGGTGAAGGTGTGATTCATTCAATCTCAGCGACGACGATGAACCCACAAGAACTGACCAATTTAGGCGAGTTAAGTCAGGGTGTAACACTTAACCAAAGTGAACCTGTGTATTTAGTCAAAGTCAAATTAAAACAACAGTTTGTAAAAGCCTATGGTGAAAGTAAGCCTCTTAAAGTGGGCATGGCCTTTGATGCAGATATCATGCAAGAAAAAAGAAAACTATATGAATGGGTACTCGAACCGTTATATAGCATCACTGGCAAGATATAAGAAGAAATAACATGCAGATATTAGACAAAATTTCTCTTGGATTTGGACGGAAAATTCCAACCATTTTACAGACGGAAGCGACAGAATGTGGATTAGCCTGTATTGCGATGATTGCGCATTATTATGGCTATGAGTCTGATTTATTAACGTTAAGACGTCGTTTTTCAGTTTCTCAAAAGGGTTCAAATCTCAATCAGCTGATCAAAATTAGTAATCAGTTGAAAATGGTTACACGCCCATTAAAGCTGGATTTAGAAGATTTGGATCAGCTTAAAACCCCGTGTATTTTACATTGGGATTTCAACCACTTTGTGGTATTGCAAGAAGTCAGTGCCAATAAAGTCACGATTTTAGATCCAGCATTTGGTAAACGTGTACTGACACTCAATGAGGTGTCTGAACATTTTACGGGTGTTGCATTAGAGCTTTGGCCAGATACTGAATTTGAAAAAAAAGAAGATAAAAATCAGATTCAGCTTAAAGGTCTAATCGGTCATGTTCGTGGTTTATGGAAATCTCTCGGGCAAATTTTAATCTTGGCCTTAGCCTTAGAAGTTTTTTCATTAATTAGCCCATTTTTTATGCAATGGGTGATCGACCATGTGATCGTATCTGCAGATCGGGATCTCTTAACGATACTGGCTATTGGGTTTGGCATGTTGATGTTGCTTCAGCAGTTTATCGGGCTACTTCGTTCTTGGATCATGATGTATATGAGCACACATTTAAGTGTGCAGTGGCAAGCCAACGTCTTTAATCACATGATTAATGTTCCTGTCTCTTATTTTGAAAGACGATCACTCGGTGACATTGTTTCGCGATTTGGATCAATTGGTAACATTCAAACCACGCTCACCACAACGTTCTTAGCTGCGATTCTTGATGGATTAATGACAGTATTTACGTTGATTTTAATGTTTGTATACAGTCCGAAGTTAGCTTGGATTGCAATTTTTACCATGGGCTTATACGCCTTAATCCGATGGATTTGGTATGCACCTTTGAAGCGAGCGACTGAAGCGCAAATTATTCATGCAGCGAAGCAAAGCAGCCATTTTATGGAAACTGTGCGTGGAGCTAAAACCATAAAACTGTTCCAGCGACAAGATGTTCGCCGTTCGACTTGGTTAAACCTTATGGTCAATCAAGTCAATGCTGGATTAACGACCCAAAAGTTAGGTTTAGGATTCTCATTGGCGAATGGAGTCTTATTTGGGATTCAGAACATTCTAATTATTTGGTTAGGTGCCACATTGGTATTGGAGGGTAATTTTACAGTTGGTGTGCTGATGGCATTTATGGCGTATAAAGGCCAATTTGATAGTCGGGTTGCAGGACTAATCGATAAGTTTATCGAAGTTAAAATGCTTCAAATTGATGTAGAGCGTTTATCCGATATTGTGTTAACAGAACAAGAAAAATTATACGGTGATGCTGAAATCACAAATGTAGATCAGGTTGAGAATGCAATTGAAGTCGAAAATCTGCACTTTAAATATTCAGAAAATGATCCTTATGTACTCAAGGGGATTAGTTTTAAGATTCCCCAAAATCAATCTGTCGCCATTGTCGGGGCAACAGGTTGCGGTAAGACCACACTGCTACATGTTCTGTTAGGCGTATTTAAACAGAATGAAGGTGAAGTCAAAATCATGGGGCGTGACTTTGAACAATTAGGATTAAACGCTGTGCGAGATCAAGTCGCGACAGTGTTACAAGATGACATTCTATTTGCTGGTTCAATCGCAGAAAACATTTGCTTTTTTGATTCAAATCCAGATATGCAATGGGTACAACAATGTGCAGCCTATGCTGCAATTCATGATGACATTAGCCGTATGCCAATGGGATATCAAACCTTAGTGGGGGATATTGGTAATATGTTGTCAGGAGGACAAAAACAAAGAATTTTATTGGCTCGTGCTATCTATAAAAAACCAAAGATTTTATTTATGGATGAGGCGACCAGTAGTTTAGACGTATTAAAAGAACAAGAGGTCAATGCAAATCTCAAGCATTTGAATATTACCAAATTGATTATTGCACATCGTCCAGAAACGATTTCATCTGCTGAGCGGATTATCGCTTTACAAGATGGCGTGATTGTCCGTGATATGTTGACCAAGGATTTGCAACCTAAATGAAAATTACATACATCGCTTTCATTGTTGTTGCAGGGTCTCTATTCGGACATAGTTCGTTGGCTTATGCAGAGAGTTGGTTGTCAAAACTGACTCCAAATCTAAAAAAACAGCGCGAGACTTTATGGTTTGATGAGCTCACGGCTCAGCGTAAAGCCCGTGAGAATGAGACAAAACGTAAGCAAATAGAACAACAACTCAATCAAAGTGTGTCACTTGATCTTCAAAATCAGAAAATGTTAAGTCAACCTCAACATTGTTTATCTCAAAATAATCTCAAGAATGAACAGCAAATAGAACTGATTGATGCCATTGAACGTGCAGTTTGTCGTAATCCTGAGACTAAAAGTGCTTGGGTACAAACGCGTATTCAAGCTGCTCAGCTTAAAATCTCCAAAGCAAATTATTATCCTCAAGTGAATAGCACCTTGAATTACGATTGGTCACGTGATGATAATCAAGTAAAAGATCGTCCTGTTTTGAGTTATGACACTGACCTACGCCGTTACGGACTTGGAATAAGAGCCAATTGGCTACTTTATGATTTTGGTAGTCGATTTTATCAAGCAGAAGAAGCCGAAAAATTATTAGCGATGTCTTTGGCACAGCATGATGTTGCTTTGCAAAATATGATCATCAAAACGATTTCGACTTATTATCAAATTATTCAGGCTGAGTTAAAGTTAAATAATATTAATGAGTTGGTTGTACTTGCAGAAAAAAACTATGAAATTGCAAATGCTCGATATCGTGCGGGTGTTGGCATCAAATCAGATGCATTACAAATGTCCGCAAATTTGGCGAAAGCAAAGTCAGATCAAACTAAATTTTTAGGTGATTTAAAAATAGCAAAAGGACTTTTAGCATCATTAATGGGTGTGCCTGCATACCAAAATTTCAAAATTAATAATCAATTAAAAATTCCAAAAGAGCTAGATCTTAAACCGATTGAAATCCTCATTCAGGATGCTGAAAAAATGCATCCAAAGTTTAAAGCTGCACAGTATGATTCACTCGCAGCTGAAAATAAAATTAAGGAAATACAGCGGTCTAGATATCCATCTGTAAGTTTTAACGGCATTTATGATCATCAAAAACAAACGAGTGACAGTTATGGAAGTGATCGCCAATCTCTACAAGCAGGTGTGCAAGTCAATTTCCCATTGTTTGATGGTTATAATCGAAAAAATCAAATTGTCGTTGCTCAAGAAAACTTAAAATTAAAGCAATTAGAGCAAGAAAGATTGAAGCTTGAAATTAATGCTGAAATCTGGAAAAGCTATAATGAGCTAAATGCAATCCATGACAATATTAAGGCGCTAACGATATTGAATCAAAGTGCTTCAGAAGCCTATGAAGTCGCCCAAGGACGTTATAAAGCGGGTGTAGGAAATTTACTCGAAGTGCTTAATGCTCAGAATGTGTTGAGTGAAGCAAAAATGAATTATTCCACCTTGTTGACAGAGTTTTTAGTGGTGAGGTATCAACTTCTATCTAACATGGGGAACTTGAATATTTGGAATGAGACCCAAGCTCAATAAGTCTTTATAAATAAGAGATTGGAGTGATCAAAAAATCACTCCGAAACTCGAGATACGATTAAATAGCAGAATAGAATGGGAACATCCCAAATATTAATCCACTTGCAAGCATCACTAAGCACGTAATAATCGCCCATTTAATGGTAAATTTTTGGTGTTGACCAAACTCAATCCCAGCAAGCCCGCAGAGTAAAAAGGTAGATGGAACTAAGGGTGAGAGCAGATGAACGGGTTGACCAACAATCGATGCACGAGCCATTTCCACAGGAGAGATGCCATAATGTGCTGCAGCTTCAGATAAGATGGGCAGAACACCATAGTAAAAAGCATCATTTGACATAAAGAACGTTAAAGGCATGCTTAAAACGGCTGTGATTGGTGCCAAATATGGACCCATACTATCTGGAATAATCGCTACTAACTCTTTTGACATGGCATCGACCATACCCGTGCCAGTGAGTAAACCTGTAAAAATACCAGCGGCAAAAATAATACCAACGACATTTAAAGCACTACCAGCATGATGAGCGACTAAGCTTTTTTGCATATCAATATCACGATAGTTCACGACTAAAGCAATACACAATGCAATCATAAATAAAATAGGCATAGGCAAAATACCCATGACTAGGCTGGCCATCAGTGCAAGAGTTAATAATCCATTAAACCATCTCAAATGCGCTCGATTTGCCTCTGGGTTTGATGAAATTTGAATATTGTCGCCATGGCTAATATCCAATTCCATGATGCCTAATCTTTTTCGCTCCATTCGGCCATACATGGTTCCTAAAAAGTACAACCAAGCAATGGCGAACAGCATCGGTAAAATCATAGGAACAAACACATCGCTAGGATCTACATGGAGTGCACTTGCCGCACGTGCAGTAGGTCCACCCCATGGCGTTAAATTCATGATTCCACTGGCTAACATCATGAGACAGGCCATAATTAAAGGGCTCATGCCTAATCGCTTGTAAAGCGGTAACATGGCAGCAACACAAATCATATAAGTGGTAGAGCCATCACCATCTAAAGACACGATCAATGTTAAGGTAATCGTACCTAATACTACTTTGAGGGGATCACCTTTTACCAATCTGAGAATAAATTTCACTGATGGATCGAATAAACCCGTATCAATCATGATGGCAAAATACAAGATAGCAAATAGCAACATGACGCCGGTAGGTGCTAACTTTTTAACACCATCTAACATCATTTCACCAAGTTCATTAAGTTGAATATGGTTCAAACTATCTACAAAAAAACCTAATCCATATGCAATTAGCGCAAAAAGAACGGGAATAAGCGTGAGTGCGACGAGGGGAGTCATACGTCTAGACATAATGAGGTACATAAAGCACAAAATCATGCCCAAACCAAGCAAGGTCAACATGGATCTATCCTTAGATTAGCGTTTTAATCAATATTGTTTCTATTACAGTATTTGTTATCTTCGAAAACGCCGACCATCTTAGAGAAATTTATGATTAAACTAAATATTGTTTAGAAAATATTAAAATAACCATAATTTTTATAAAAAATAGTAGTTAAAATTCATAAGTTTAAGATTTATATTTTGTGATTGGAGACATTAAAAATGATTTTTAAGTGTGATAGTTGTAATAAAAATTGAGTATAAATTCTAATTTTAATAATTTTTGAAGGCGAAAAATCTCAAGTTTAATTAGATAAACTGAATAAAAAATCCACCTGAGTGGTGGATAGTGTCTTATTCAACAGTTGATTCTAATTCTGCTTTTTCATCAAGTAATCTGGTCACGAGTAGTTGGTCAATTTTAAAATGGTCAACATCGACCACCTCAAATTTATAACCATTAAATACTACACTATCAGCAGGACGTGGAATCTTACGAAGTTTAAACATCATAAACCCAGCTAAAGTTTCATAGTTTTCATCATCAGGCATTTCATCAATTTCTAATGCATGCTTGACATCTTCAATAGGTGTACTGCCTTCAATAAGCCAAGAATGATCATCCCGCTTGATAATTTGAAGATCTTCATCCGTTGGCGTAACCCAGTCACCCATCACGGTAATCATAATATCAGATAGGGTAATAACACCAACCACCAAGGCATATTCATTGATGACTACGGCAAACTTTTCTTTACTAGATCTGAAGCGATCAAGTAATTCTGACAGTGTAAGTGTATCTGGAATCGTTAATACATTACGGATAGTGGATTCATTCAACTGATTAAATTTTTGATTATTTAAAATACGAATCAAGATATCTTTAGCATCAACATAGCCAATCACTTGATCAATATTTTCATTGCAGACTAAATATTTTGAATAGGGAAATTCAGCCAGTTTTTGACGAATACTTTCTTCTGATTCATTGATGGTAAAGAAAACTACGTTTTCACGTGTAGTCATGCTCGAAGGAACATTTCGTTCTTCAAGTTCAAATACATTTTCAATAAAGTGATGTTCTTGTTTTTGTAAGACACCTGCTTGTGCCCCTGCATCCATTACCGCGGAAATATCATCAAAAGTAATATTATCATCACGAGTAGTATTTACTTTGAATAAACGGAATAAGAGGTTGGCAATTGCATTAATAAACCAAGCTAATGGACGACAAACAGTAATGAATACCTGAATAGGATTAATTAAAGAGACAGCGATTTTTTCAGGTGCAATCATTGCCAATCGTTTAGGCATAAGATCAGCAAATAAAATAAACAGTGATGTCACTAAAGTAAATGATAATGCAAAACCAATTGATTGTGACCAAGGACCATCATAGAAACGATCGACCAAAATCACAAAATAAGGTCTAAATGCAGCTTCACCTAAAATCCCCCCCAAAATTGCAATAGCATTTAAGCCGATTTGAGAGGCAGCAAAGAAATCAGCTGAATTCTCTTGAAGCGTAAGCACCTTTTGTGCACGATCATCACCAGACTCAGCCAAAATTTTCAGTTTCACTTTACGTGATCCTGCAAGTGCGATTTCACTTAATGATAAGAATCCAGCTCCAGCAATCAAAATCATAATGATCACGAAATTCTGAAAGAGGCTCACACGAACACCTTTGTTTTTAAATTATTTATGAGGAAAGTTTTATCACAAAAAACATAGAGGTAGTGAATTTTTACACTACCTCAATATCATAGTTATTGAGTAAAAAATTTTAAAGTATTGATTTAAATCAGCTCTACTCAATCAAAATTGTGAGAAGTGGGTATTGTTATTTGAAAGAAATTCACGATTTTCTTCCTCAGTCATTTGACGAGCTACATATAAAATCAACTGACGTAACCAACGATGAGCAGGATGATGATGTAATAGAGGGCACCACGCCATTTTGAGTTCAAATTCAGGAATGTAAAATGGAGGGTCTTTGAGCATCAAGTTTTGACTTTTAGCTTGTAGGCGAGCGATTTTCGTCGGTAATGTCGCAATGAGATCGACATTAGACGCTAATAAACCTGGCATTTGATAATGACGTGTAAATACCGAAATTTTGCGTTTTTGACCAATACGTTCTAAAGCTTGATCAATCCAACCTAAACCAGCTTGTTTTTCTGGGTTAACACCAAATCCTACCCCCATTCCAGTTTTAGAAACCCAGATATGTTGCGCATCTAGATAACTTTTAAGATTCAAATTATTGACGGCAGGATGCTTATTATTCAGTAAGCATGAAAAGCTGTCACGCCACACCAGAACCTGATGAAAACTTTGTGGAATTTCGTTGAAACGGTTGATGGCAAGATCAACTTTACCTTGTTCCATATCACGATAAGATACATCACTCGGTGTTAGAAAATCTAAAACAACATTTGGTGCTTCTGAACGCAGAGCCTTAACTAAGCGAGGCACAAGTGTAGCTTCAGCATAATCTGAAGTCATGATGCGGAAAACACGATTTGACGTATAAGGTCTAAATTCTGTTCGTGGTTCTAAGATCATAGATAGATCAGAAAGAGCATCACGAATACGAGGCTGTAGTTCTAAAGCCCTTTCTGTAGGAGTCATTCCTTCAGAAGAGCGAATTAAAAGCGGATCATTAAATAAGTTACGAAGACGACGTAAAATATTACTCATTGCAGGCTGAGTAACACCCAATTGTTCTGCTGCACGTGTAACATTCTTCTCTCGCAAAAGAACATCTAAGTAAATTAAGAGATTGAGATCAACCCGCTCAAGATTCATAAAAAAAATACCGAAAATAAATTTTTGAAATCGTGGGGAATTATGCCATAAGCGCTTAGGTTTGTGTGTTTTTATGCTGATTTTTTCAGCAGAATTTAACATATATTCATCAAATTTACGTTTTTTTTGTCATAAGACAGACCCTATACATTTATTTAAGAAATAGGGCTTTAGTTGTTTTTGAAATTACTATGCTATGTTCTAAATTGTTTTTAGGTTTATCTCAATTTAAATGCTTTATTGGTAATTCCATCAATATGGTTCACAGTTTAAAAAATATTCATTTAAAACTAACAGTTTAATAACGAGGCTCTGTCAGAAAAGTCAATTGAAGATTAAAATCTAAAGATGTTTGAAGAAAAATTAAACGTAATTGTGAGCTTGATACTTAAGTCTAATGAATAAGAATCACTCAAATTGTGTTAAAAGTGTACAAATACTTATTTTATAAATTTTATTAAAATCAATGATTTATAGAATGGTATTTCATTTATGTTACGACTTTAATCTACATATTTTTTAAATAAATACTGAGAATTAAACGAAAATATTGGATTAATTTCTAGAGTCAATCTAAGCTAAGTCCATAGCAACGAAGCGCTCTAAATCTGAACAATTAATACCGAGTAGATTTAGTCCTTCGATTGATAAATCCTAAAATTATATACAGGGTAAAATATCATGACTACATACCAAACAGCGATTGATGCAATCCGCGAATTAAAAGCAAAATTCGGCAACACTTGGGCAGACATCAGTCCTGAAGATGCTGCACGTATGCAACTTCAAAACCGTTTCAAAACTGGTTTAGATATTGCGAAATACACAGCTGCGATTATGCGTCGTGATATGGCTGCTTATGATGCTGATTCTAGCAAATATACTCAATCTCTGGGTTGCTGGCATGGTTTCATCGCACAACAAAAAATGATTGCGAACAAAAAATACTTCGGCACTACTGAACGCCGTTACATCTACCTTTCTGGTTGGATGGTTGCTGCACTTCGTTCTGAGTTTGGTCCACTTCCTGACCAATCTATGCACGAAAAAACTTCAGTTCCTGCATTGATCGAAGAAATCTACACATTCTTACGTCAAGCAGACGCAAAAGAATTAAACGACTTATTCCGTGCACTTAAAAAAGCGCAAGAAGCGGGTGATACTGCTAAAGCTGCTGAAATCACTTCACAAATCGACAACTTCCAAACTCACGTTGTGCCAATTATTGCCGACATCGATGCTGGTTTCGGTAACGAAGAAGCAACTTACTTACTTGCGAAGAAAATGATCGAAGCGGGTGCATGTGCACTTCAAATCGAAAACCAAGTTTCTGACGCGAAACAATGTGGTCACCAAGCAGGTAAAGTAACTGTTCCACACGAAGACTTCATTGCGAAAATCCATGCACTTCGCTATGCATTCTTAGAAATGGGTCTTGACGATGGTATCATCGTTGCACGTACTGACTCTGAAGGCGCTGACTTGACTCAAAAAATCCCAGTGGTTAAAGAGCCAGGCGATATCGCTTCTCAATACATCAGCTACTTAGACACTACTGAAATTGATATTTCAGAAGCGCAAGAAGACGAAATCCTAATCAAACGTGATGGTAAATTACACCGTCCTAAGCGTTTAGCTTCTGGTCTATATCAATTCCGTGAAGGTACTCAAATTGACCGTGTTGTACTTGACTGTGTAACAAGTTTACAGAACGGTGCTGACCTTCTTTGGATCGAAACTGCAACGCCAAACGTTGAAGAAATCGCTCACATGGTGAACCGTGTACGTGAAGTTGTGCCAAATGCAAAACTTGTTTATAACAACTCACCATCATTCAACTGGACGTTAAACTTCCGTCAACAAGCTTACGACCGTTGGGTTGCTGAAGGTAAAGACGTATCTGCTTACGACCGTGCTAAGTTAATGAGCGCTGAGTATGACAATACTGAATTAGCTGCTGATGCTGATGCGAAGATCCGTACGTTCCAAGCTGATGCTTCTCGTGAAGCAGGTGTATTCCATCACTTGATTACACTTCCGACTTACCACACTGCTGCGCTTTCTACACATGAGCTTGCAGAAGGTTACTTCGGTTCTGAAGGTATGTTGGCTTATGTTGCTGGTGTACAACGTAAAGAAATCCGTGGTGGTATCGCTTGTGTTAAACATCAAGCAATGGCTGGTTCAGACATCGGTGATGACCATAAAGAAATCTTCGCTGGCGACAACGCGCTTAAAGCGGGTGACGATGCGAAAAATACAATGAACCAATTCTCTGCATAAGCACTGAACTGATTCAAAAAAACCCTGCGTAAGCAGGGTTTTTTTATTGTTAATGAAATTATTTAACTAAATACATGAGCCAATTTAATTGATGTATAGATAGAAAAACAGCGGTAGTAAAACCTAATACATATTTTGAATAAAAGTAATGCCAAAGCTGTTACAATCCCGAAAATTTACATTTGTATATTTATATGTTTGAAAAATTTGCTGAACAGAGTTTAAATGCATTAGGTTGGGAAATTGATAACCATTGGCCCTTAGATTTAGACCAATGTGTCATGATTGCTGCACCACACACCAGTAACTGGGATGCTTTATACGCGCGATTAGCGCTCAAAGCTTTAGGTGTAAATGTCAGAATTACAATTAAAGACAGCTATATGAAGTTTCCATTTGGTCCTTTTGTCCGGGCTATGGGAGGGATCGGAATTAATCGCCGACCGAAGAAAGAGGGAGAGGAAAGACCAAGCATGGTACAATTAATGGCAGATCTTTTTAAAGATCATCCAAAATTGGTCATGTTGGTGACGCCAGAGGGAACAAGGTCAAAACAAGAAAAATGGAAAACGGGTTTTTACCATGTAGCAATTACAGCGAATGTCCCAATCGCTTTAGCATATATGGATTACAGGCAAAAAAAATGCGGTGTAGGTAAAATTATTTATCCTACTGGAGATATAGAAGTGGATATGGCAGAAATTATGGAATTTTATTCAAAGATTTCAGCTAAATTCCCCGAAAAATTTAGTGTTGACCAACGATATTCACACAACAGTTAATATATGGAGAAGGCAGAACAATCTGCCTTTTTTAATACAAGAAAATTGCGTTTAGGGTTAAAATAAAGCCTGAAAAAAACAATAAAGTTAAGACAATCGATTTAAATTTTTGCTCAGATATTTGATAAAAAATTTTTGCACCAATGATCGTAGGTAGGCTAACTGCAAAGATCAAAATCCACAAATAAGACAAGTGATTCACGTTAATGGTCTGGTTAAATAAATAGATGAGCAAAGTAAACAGTTGAATGGCGAAATTAAAATGTCGAAGAATGTTGCGTTGCTCATGTTTAGGAAGTTGTTTTAGCATCACCCAAGCTGAGGGAATTGCACCACAGAATCCACCGAGCCCACCTAAAATTCCACCCAAAAAACCAATCAAGCCGTCCATCCTGAGTTCGGTATCTTTTAAGCAATGTAGTTGCGGATTAAAGAACATGAGTGGACACCAAATTAATAAAAATATCCCAAGTAGTAATTTGAACGTGTCTGCATTGATATAATGAAGCAAAAAAGTACCCAAAGGTACCCCAATTAAGCCAGCGATAATATAGACCCAAACGATAGAGGGCTTTATAAAGGTTCTTGGTTCTTTATACATTGAAATGATATGACACCATAGTGATGCACAAACGACCAAGGGGGCGGTGATCTGAGGCGGTAGAATCCATACCCAAAAAGACATCGCAATAAGAGCGAAGGCAAAACCTGTGAGACCTTGAATAAATCCAGCAAAAATTGCGCCTAGAATAAAGATACATAACGTCATAAGGTGACTGCATCAATTGCTGAAGCAGGAGTAAAAGAAAAATGCATGAGATCGTCGGGTAGGGAAAACTGATCAATCTTAAAATAATATTTGTTATCTTAAAAATAATAAGAAAAGCAATAGCTAGCAGTAAAGCGAATAAAAGCCCTGAAAATCAGGGCTTTTATCATTAATTGGTTTTAGGTTTTAGGTTTTGTGTAAGACCGTTGATGTCTCCACCCTGAATACCGAGTTCACTCATTAAGCTGTCAATAAGAGGGGCTTGTGAACGATATCTGAGTGCGCTATTCACCACTTGGTCTGAAAGTGCAACAGATTGTGATTGATCTGCTTGATCAGCTGAAGTCGTGGCGCCAGTAATGCCACCCAGACCATTCACTTGTAATATCTTGATATCATCAATATTTTCCATTGGTTTAACACTTTCACGGATGATTTCAGGCAAATACTTCAAAAGTGCCAAACGAATTTGCATCTCAACTTGTTCACTTGACAAAATATTATTTGCTTCATTGACTGCGCGTGTCCCTTCAGCATCGACTTGGTATTGTTTTTCTAAAGCTTGAGCCAAAAGAATTTTAGCATCAGCTTCACCTTTAGCTTTCAAGCGGACTTTTTCAGCTTCTGCTTCAGCCGCAGTACGAACAGCTTCAGCCTCATCTACAGCAGCTTGTTTTGATGCCTCGGCAGCCACAGTAATTGAAATAGCATCAGTTTCTGCAGCCTGTTTTGCAGCAACAAGTTCAACCGCTTTAATTCGCTCAGCTCGCTGTGTTTCACGAACAGTCACAACTTCTTCCTCGGCTTTCACTGCTTGCGCACGAGCTTGGTCAGCAAGTGCTTTGGCTTCGGATTCAGCACGAGATTTCTCGGCAATCGCGATTGCGCGATCTTGTTCCGCAAGTTCAATGGTTTTCTTTTGTTCTACTTGCGCTTGTTCAATAATTTGTGCTTTTTGAATATTTTGATTTTCGACATCACGTGCAGCTGAAATACGTTTTAATTCAATTTCACGTTCTGCAGCGATTTGGGCTTCTTCTGCCTCACGCTTTTTGGCAGCTTCTTGTGTTGCAATTTCAGCAAGTTGTTCAGCTTTTCGAATCGAAATTTCACGCTCTTGTTGCATCTTTGCGTATTCTTCTTCACGCAGGATTTGAAGGCGTGCTTGTTCAGCTTCTAAATTTTTTGCTTTAATGGCTAAGTCAGCATCTTGTTCAATATCGTTACGTTTTTTTCGACGATCTTCAATAGTTTCTGTTAATTTTGTCAAACCTTCTGCATCAAATGCATTTTGTGGGTTAAAAAATTTAAAGCTGGTCTGATCAAGTCCTGTTAAAGATACAGTTTCGAGTTCTAAACCATTTTTGAACAGATCTTCTGAAACAACTTGTTGAACTTTCTGTACGAAGTCGACACGTTTTTCATGTAACTCTTCCATAGCCATTTCTGCTGCTACTGCACGCAGGGAATCTACAAATTTACCTTCAACCAAATCTTTTAATTCATTTGGTGACATGGTTTTTTGACCCAAAGTTTGTGCTGCGGTAGCAATGGATTCAGCTGTTGGCTTAACACGAACATAGAACTCAGCCATCACATCTACACGCATTCGGTCACGCGTAATCAAGGCTTGATCAGCTGCACGTTTAACTTCTAAACGAAGGGTATTCATATTAACAGGAATGACTTCATGTAAAACAGGAAGTACAATTGCACCGCCTCCTAATATAACTTTTTCCCCACCAAAACCAGTTCTGACAAATGAAACTTCCTTGCTTGAGCGTTTATATAGTCTTGCAATAATGGTTCCGATGACAACCAGCGCAATGAGAATAAGTCCTGCAATTATAATAATTTGATAAAAACTTGAACTAAACATTTTTTTCTCTAAGTTGATTTATTGTGAAATTGCTTGAAAGCCTTTGAGACTACGTTGTGTAAGTAAGACTTGCTGACCTTGTACGAATATTTCGTCAGCTTCAGGTTCGACCAAAATGTAATGTGTTTGACCAAAGCGATCTTTGAGTTTTGCTTGCGCAGGATAGTGCAGTCGAGCAGTGCCTAAAATGATTTCTGCTCGAAGTCCAATTAAATCGTCGCTATGAATTGCTGTGGTTTCATCTTTAGGGATGATTTTTGCTATCCATCTTGAGAATAGCCGTACGAATGGCATACAGACCACAAGTACCAGTGGAGTAATGAGCCAGACTGTTAAAAATGATCCAAATACATGATGGATGATAGATTGGGCTAAGAAGCCAACAATTGAAAAGGTCGTGAGAAAGATGATCAGCCAAATTAATACAGGAATACGTCCAAGATAAAGCCAATCTAAAAATTGCATCCAAATACTAGATTGATGGTCAACGATCATTTCAGGAGAAGAATCTAATGAACTAGGTAGAAATTGCTCTAAAAATCCTTGACTACTGAGACCTGTTATTAATAGAAAGACTTCAAGAATGCCTATAAAAAACATCAAGCAGATACTAATACTGAAGAATAGGTTCGACGGATTTATAAACATGTCCCACATGGGTAGTCTCTTATAGATATTAGAATTTTTATCAAATTTTAATCAAAATAATAAAATAAAGTGACCTAATTATCAATTATATAATATTGATTTCATTTTGAATGGATTCAACATAAAAAATACGCAGTGATTGGGGTGATCACTGCGCAGAACAACGAATCTGCTTACACAGTTTCGGTTAAGGAGAAATGTTATGAATTTTGGGGGTATTCATAACAGTAATTAAATGATATTCAATTTCATTTAGCAACTCATTGGTAGTCGGGTTAAAACGTGTAAGATTACGTTAATAAGTTTAATTGAAGGTTAATTTTAATTAGGTTAATAAATAGCCATAAAAAAAGCCGCAATGTGATGCGGCTTTAAGTGTGCTTATTTTTTAGGGATTAAAATTTAAAAACACCTAATCCAGCTTTGACTTCATCCAATGTTGCTTGCGTAATATCACGACACTTGTCTGTACCAGTTTTTAAGATATCCATAATATAATCAGGATCCTTAGCAAGCTCCATACGACGTTCACGAATAGGCGTGATCAACTCTTTTAAAACACCTTCAAGGCGTTTTTTGACTGTACCATCACCTAACCCACCACGACGATAGTGATCTTTAAGCTCTGCTACTTCTTCTGGATTTGGATCAAAAGCATCTAAATAAGTAAATACAACATTACCTTCCACCTGACCTGGATCTTCAATACGAAGATGGTTAGGATCTGTATACATAGCATTTACAGCTTTTTTAATGTCTTTATCAGAAGCATCTAAAACAATTGTATTGCCCAATGATTTAGACATTTTAGCTTTACCATCAAATCCTGGTAATCGACCAACATTCGATAGCAAAGCTTTACATTCAGGCAAAAGCTCTTGCCCAATCTGACGATTTAAACGACGAACAATTTCATTTGTTTGTTCAATCATTGGAATTTGGTCTTCACCTACGGGCACAATCGATGCTTTAAAAGCAGTGATATCAGCTGCTTGAGCAACTGGATAGCATAAGAATCCAGCTGGGATGTCACGCTCGAACCCACGCATTTGTATTTCAGACTTAATCGTAGGATTTCGTTCTAGTCTTGAAACTGTGACAAAGTTTAAATAAAGCATGGTCAGCTCATTCAAAGCTGGCAAGCTTGATTGAACGCAAATTGTTGTTTTTGTCGGGTCGATCCCAACAGCGAGATAGTCAGTTGCAACTTCAATAATATTACGTCTAACTTTTTCGAAGTTATCAGCATTGTCTGTAAAAGCTTGTGCATCAGCCAATAATAGATGTTGGTGATGGGAATCTTGCAAACCTACTCGTGAACGTAAAGAACCGACAAAGTGGCCTAAATGAAGTTGTCCAGTTGGACGGTCACCTGTCAAAATAACAGGGCGATTATCTTGATTACTCATTTTCTATACCAAAGTCATCAACACTAGGGCTGAATTTTTAAAATTTCGCAATATTGTACGGCATTATTTTTTTTTATGTCAGCATAAAGCATCGAAAGAATCGAATTAAAAACGCCTTATTTGAGATCGTATTAATAATGTTGATACAGAATAAATTGAAATAGAAGAATAAAATTCCAAAAAACAAAGAAGGATAACAATAATGGCAAATAGTTTATTAGTGCTATTAGATGATATAGCCACCATTCTTGATGATGTTGCGCTGATGAGTAAAATGGCTGCAAAAAAAACGGCCGGTGTATTGGGTGATGACTTGGCACTCAATGCTCAACAAGTTAGTGGTGTGAAAGCCGACCGTGAATTGCCTGTCGTTTGGTCTGTTGCAAAAGGCTCATTTGTTAATAAATTAATTTTGGTTCCATTAGCATTATTAATTAGTGTGATTGCACCTTGGCTTATAAATCCTTTATTGATGTTAGGTGGATTATTTTTATGTTATGAAGGTGTAGAAAAAGTAATTCACTCATTACACCATAAAAAAGCTAAAACATCTGAACAGGCCGAAAAAGAACTCGAAAACTTAAATGTAGATCTAGCAACTTTTGAGAAAGATAAAATCAAAGGCGCGATACGAACAGACTTTATTTTATCTGCTGAAATTATCGTGATTTCATTGGGTACAGTTGCAGCAGCTACTTTTGGAATAAAGGTTGCAGTCTTGTCAGTCATCGCAATTTTAATGACGATTGGTGTTTATGGTTTAGTTGCTATGATTGTTAAAATTGATGATTTGGGATTTTATCTCGTCAAACAAACGTCTACATTGAAACAGAGAATTGGTCAGGGCTTACTTGCTTTTGCGCCTAAACTTATGAAGACACTAACCATTGTCGGAACAATCGCGATGTTCTTGGTTGGTGGTGGTATTATTAATCATACCATCCCATTATTTCATCATTTTACTGAAGATTCCGTCGATTATATTGAATATATTCCAAATGTAGGCAGTATCATCGGTGCTTTAACCCCGACGCTCTTAAACTTTGTCATAGGTTTTATTGCAGGACTTATTGTTTTGGTCGTTGTTTCAGGAATACAAAAACTATGGAACGCTAGAAAAGTTTAGAGTTTGATGAAATAACGTATTATAAGAAGTTATATGATTTAAAAGGGCTGAGATTATGCGTTGGAAAGGCCGGAGAGTAAGTAGTAATTTAGAAGATCGCCGTGGAGGTGGTGGGGCTAAAGCTGGTGGAATTAGTATTCTCGGTTTAGTTGTTGCATTTGTTGCTTGGAAATTTTTTGGGGTTGATCCACAACAAGCCTATCAGGCAACTAAACAAGTGACTTCTAATAATCAGCAACAAGCGATAGGGATTGAAAACCCAACACCCGAGCAACAAGAAACAGCGGCATTTGTTGGTACAGTACTTGCTGATACGGAAGATACATGGACCACCGTTTTTCAAAAACAGGGAATGCAATATCAAGCTCCGAAACTTGTCATGTTTAGTGGCGTAGTTAATTCAGGCTGTGGTACAGCGCAGTCCGCGATGGGGCCATTTTATTGTCCTGCAGACAAAAAAATCTATATTGATACTGATTTTTTTAAAGATATGCGCCAGCAAATGGGTATTTCGGGTGAACGCAATCAATCAGAATTATCTACACAAAATGCTGCTGGTGACTTTGCACAAGCTTATGTGATTGCGCATGAAGTCGGACATCATATTCAAAATCTTTTAGGTATTTCAACTCAAGTCCAACAAGCTAGACAACGAGCTACTGAAGCTCAAGGGAACCAATTATCAGTCCGTTTGGAATTGCAAGCTGATTGTCTAGCTGGTGTGTGGGCAAAAGATACACATCAACGAACTCAATTCTTGGAGCAAGGTGATGTTGAAGAGGCAATGGATGCTGCGCATAAGATCGGAGATGATTATCTGCAAAAAAAGGCGAGAGGACATGTGGTTCCTGATAGCTTTACCCATGGTACAAGCCAACAAAGAATGTATTGGTTCGATCGTGGCATGAAAACAGGTGATGTGAACCAATGTGATACATTCAATACCTCAATCTAAATCTACCAAGCAGAATCGATTGTTTTTCTGCAAAGTTAAAACATGTAGCCTGCTAATAGAATAATTTATTAGGAAGGCTACACATCTTTAAAAAAAAGGGATTGCGAGTAAACATTCTTTATATAAAATAAATAAATGGCTATAGTTTTTTCATTTAAAATTTAAATGATCTCATTTAAATAAAACATATCATAGAGTGCAAAATGGGCAACTTTTTTTTTCTCCAAGTATTTACAGTGGTTTTTGCCCTCTCAATTGCCACAACCATATTCAATAAACGAATTCTAGGTTTTCCCCAAGCGATAGGGGTGCCAATTGTTTCAGCAATTTTTGTCTTTATTCTGCAATGGGCTGCCAATTTATTAGGGGATAATCGTTTTATCACTATTAATTTGGCAAATATTGAAGAAGCAGTTCGTCATATTGATTTTTATGATTTTCTCGTAAATGGTGTTATTTGCTTCATTCTTACATCGTCGGCATTGAAATTTAAAGTGTCTGATCTAAAAGTGTATTGGAAGCCAATTAGTATTCTTGCCACTATTGCTTTGGTTTTGTGTGCAGCATTGTTTGGTGGATTATTATTTGGATTTCAATATTTGATTGGTAACCCTGTACCAATACTCGTACTTTTATTACTCGGTTCTGCTTTAGGTGCTACAGATCCAATCGGAATCAAAGGGGTACTCAGTTCTGTACGTGCACCACATCATTTAATGGTGAAATTGGAGGGTGAATCACTGTTCAATGATGCAATGTGTATCGCTGTATTTATGACATTGTTGAATGTTCTTGAAGGCGAGCATTTTAGTCTGTTGCTGACACTACAAACACTCCTTTATGAAATTGTGGTAGCTGTAATTATTGGTTTGGTATTTGGTTGGGGGATTTTACGATTGCTTCGCGGGAAGCATGAAATGGAATCATTAATCCTAACGACAGCTTTACTGGCTTGTGGTTCATATTTGGTTGCTTTATTTGCTCATGCATCAGCACCAATCGCATGTGTGATTGGTGGACTTATTGTTGGTAATAAATGGAAAGAAATTTTACAAAATCGTGAAATCCAAGAAGTAAATCACTTTTGGCATACAGTTGAAGGTATCATTAATTCTTTTTTATTTACTTTAATTGGTTTAGAGCTGTTTATTCTTGATCTTAATGCCAGCATGATACTTGGCGGTATTATCGCATTTGTAATTTTACATATTTCACGTTTTGCTGCGAACTTTCTGGCTTTTGCATTCTTCCCATCGTTTCGTAAGAAAAGCTATAACGGTAGCCTAGCAATTTTATCATGGGGGGGAGTAAGAGGAGGGATTTCATTGGCTCTAATTCTTGCGGTTGCTAATGTCCCAGAGTTAAGGCAATACAGTAGTATCTTGATTGGTTATACTTTTATTGTTGTTTTATTATCGGGCGTAGTATGTGGTTTAGGTTTGCCAGCAGTCATGAATGCTTTCTATTACAACCCTAATGAGGAAAAAGAGGGCTTAAAGGGAATATATCAGCGATTATGTAATAAGCTTAATCGTAAAGGATTTAAATATATTGTTGGTGAAGATAGTAAAGGTAATGAGATTATTACGATTTATAATCCTGAAGTGATATTAGATCGGACTTCTGATGATGGTGTGGCAATCGTCCATCATCCCGCTAAAGCTGAAGAGGTGAAGAAGTTAGAAAATCCAGAAAATTTCTAAAAAAATTATATTTAATTGAGGCAAGCATGATAGTGCTTGCTCTTTTTTTTATGAATTAAGCATGATCAATGCAGAAGATAACAGTGATATTGTTTAAATATTTTATTCAGTTACGCAGAATTTTATCGATGAAATATAAAATTAAAATGTGAAAATTACATCATATTTAAAGCAAATTTTATTTCTTAACTTACTAAAAAGTAAGTATTAATTTTCAATATAAAATGAAAAGTATACTAGTTTACTAACATTAAAATGTTAGGTGAGCAAGTTACCGTATGTAGTTAAGCTAAATATAGCAGAAATTATGAAAAGTAAGCCTTTGAAATTTGGTGACCTGAAATATCCTAAAAGTAAGTAAAAATATTAATTCTTATGTCATAAGTGTTTGTAAATAAAAGATATATTTTGATTGTGGATAGGCGGTTACAAAAAGCTGATAAAAGACGCAAAATCTATTCGCATTAAATCTTAAAAATGTGATATAAATCTCACTTATAGATAATAGTGTCTATCTTTTTTGTATCTTAGATGTAGAAAGATCGATAAAAATAAAATTTATAAGTGAGAATTTACCATGGCTAATATCTCCGTAATATCTAAAGAGAGTCATCAGGTATTAGAGAATGTCAACTCTAGTCAAGTGGGGCTTAACGAAAACTCTGTAGTTGTCGTTCAAGTATCTAAAGATGATGTAGCTTCAATCACTCGTGATAATAATAATGCTCTAATCAATTTGCGTAATGGTGAAGTGATTGTGATTGAAAACTATTTCAATCCTTCATTTGCTGATAACAGCCTCGTATTCCAAGATGAAAGTGGTCAACTTTATTGGGTTAAATTTACCAATGAAGATGGCTCAATTGCAGAAACAATTCTGTATTACCCAATCGAAGAAATCGAACCTCTTCTTTATTCCGATGATTTTATCGGTGGTATTCTCCCTTGGTTAATTGGTGCTGGTGCAGCTGGTGCAATTGCGGCAGTCGCAGATAATGGTTCTGACTCTAATCCTACGCCTAACCCTCAGCCAAAGCCAAATGCATTATTAAATGCACCAATCGTCATTGATGATGTACCAGAGCATATCGGTGAAGTTGCTGATGGTGGTGTAACAAATGATGCTCGTCCAGAAATCAAAGGTTCTGGAGCTCAACCTGGTGCAATCATCAAAATCTATAATGGCGATGAACTAATTGGTGAGACGGTTGCATTGTCTAATGGTGATTGGAGTTTTACACCTGATCAAGATTTAAAAGATGGTATCTATGAGCTTTCTGTCACACAAACTGTAAGTGGTCAAGAAAGTGATAAATCACCGATTAAGACAATCACGCTTGATACTGTCCCACCATCAGACATCACTATTGATGAAATTGGAAATAAGGGTGAAACAAACTCAGAAACACCTAAATTATCAGGTGAAGGTGAGCCAGAATCTAATGTTGAAATAGAAATTAAAGATAAAGATGGGAACGTGGTTGATAAAGAAACTGTTCCTGTTGATAAAGATGGTAAATGGGAATATACACCTGAGAAAAACCTGGATGAAGGTAAATACGAAGTTATCGTAACGCCTATTGATAAATCAGGAAATAAAGGTGAAGAAGAAAAACAAGAATTCAATGTTGACTTAACTCCTCCAGACATAGACATCGATCCAATCCCTACTGATCCTGAACCTGAGGGTTGGGATACAGCAACGAATCAATCAACTTTTGCAATCGCTGCAATCGCAAATACTCTTTCGGAATCGGAGAATAATCCAGTGACTACAACTAAAAATCAAACTCCTACATTTACGGGAACCACTAAAGATAGTGAGAGCGTAAAAGTAGTGATTCGCGATAGTTCAGGTAAGATTATCGCAGAAGGTCCTGCTACAGTGACCAACGGTAAATGGCAGTTTAAATCACCTGTAACATTAGCTGAAGGTGACTATAAACTAGAAGCAACAGCATATGACGCGGCTGGTAATAGTAAAGTCGCTACTTCAAGCTTTACTGTGGATATTACTCCACCTAAAGTAACGATTGAAGAGTTACCACTTACTAACATTGATGCGCCTACCTTTAAAGGTAAAACTGAAGATGGTGCAACACAAGTACGTGTTGAAATCAAGGATGCGGCTGGCAAGGTTGTTCAATCTGCAGTTGTGAATGTTGCAGCCGATGGTAGCTGGACATATAAGCCATCTAAAGCGTTACCAGATGGTACATATAGTGTCGAGGCTTCAGCTCGTGATGCGGTAGGAAATGTAAGTCAACCTGCTAAAACTACGGTTGAAGTTGATACAATCGATCCGGAAATTACAATCGATCCTCTAGAAGATACTAGTGATACAACTCCTGAAATTAATGGTAAGACTGAACCAGGCGCAACAGTAAAAGTTGAAATCTTAGACAAAGATGGCAACCCTGTAGCAACAGGTGATGCGACTGTAGATCCAGAAGGTAACTGGTCGTATA
>NZ_JBWYIS010000013.1:0-78170 GCF_056779945.1 Acinetobacter sp. ANC_7635
TTGCTGCGAAAACAGAAGCACAAACAAAAGTGACAGCGTTACCTGAGGCAGTACAAGCAGAAAAAGATGCGCTACAAGGTCGTTTAAATGACCTGGTTGATATCACTTTACCAACAGTAAATGATCAAAATGAAAATGATATTTCTGATGATATTGATACTTTACTAGCGGGGGTCGAAGCTTTAATAGAAAGTGCTGAAGAAGCTTATACAACGGCTGAAGAGGATTTAGCTGACGCCTTGCAAGACGGTACTGTAACACAGGCAGAGGCTGATAAATTGCAAGAGTCCCTAGAAGCTGCTCAGGCAGCAAAAACTCTTGCACAACAAGCATTAGACAATATTGATCAAACTTCAGACGCGATTGAAGCTGCAAAAGCTCTATTGCAAGAAAGAATAGATGATCTCGTAGATATTGAGGTACCTGAGCCATTTGCAACAGCGAATAATGATGTGCAATTGGTATTGGATATCACACCGACTGTAGATGTTAATGAAACACCAACAGAGCTTAACTCAACAGGATTTACAGTGGGTTCTGTTGGCTTAGGTCCAGTGTTAAATGCAAGTGTGCTTGAAAGCGTATTTAGCTCCTCAGTTTCCCTTTCAGTCGAAGAAGGCACCGAAAGAGATATTAGTTTCTATGCTGATGCTGGTGGTCTTACAGCAGGGACGATGAACTTATTTATGTATAAGTTAAATGAGTCAACTGGTGAATATGAATTAAAAGAAAAAATTGATAATTGGTATCTCGTTGTATTAGGTGGTGTGTCAGAAACGATAAGTCGTTCTTTAGATGAAGGAGAGTGGCTCATTGTATTAGGTAACGGCCAAGGGTTGTCAGCTGCTACGGGGTATACATTAAGATTTGAATCAGATGCTGTACGTGATTTTAATAATCCAGAAGCTGTGACAGGAACAATAAATGGTAATGTGATTACGGATCAGGATTATCAAAATGGTACAGATGTCGTCCCAGAGGGTAGTAAAATCAGCGGAGTTATTCATGGTGAAGATACCATTAATCAATTTACAGATGGTATTGCAACAATTAAAGGGGAGTATGGCACTTTAACTATCTCTGAAAATGGACAATATACATATACAGTAGATCCATTATTTAGAGATTACGGTGAAGTTGATCGTTTTGTATATGAGGTAACGGCACCAAATGGTGAAAAACGCACAGCTGAATTGAATATTGAATTAGTGCGTGTTGCCACAGATGAAAATGCCATCATTGATAATACAGTATTACTTGATGTTACTCCTGATTTAACTGAAACCACAGGCGAAGAATTAGGTATTTCAAATGCAGTCGCATTGAATTTACTTGATCTAGGTATTGCTGGTGATGTGTTGTCTGCAAGTGTAATTGGTACGGAAGGTGTCATGGACTTCACTGTTGAAGACGGTACTTTCCAAGAAATGACCTTTACCGGTTCCGCGGGCGGGGTAACGATACTTTCAACATTTAGTTTGGTTATCTATCGTTTAGATGAGAATACTCAACAGTTGGTTCAAGTACACGAAATTCCAAATTTTGTTCAAGTGCTCATTGGCGGTGGTGTTTCAACCCCGGTAACATTGAGTTTTGGTGAGGGTACTTACGTTGGTATTATCAAGCAAACTAGTGGTGTAAACGTAATTGGAGGAGCTTCAGCTCAAGTTACAGATGTCAATATTTACGATTATGCAAACCCAGAAACGATAACTGGATCAGTTCAAGGTGATGCGACTCAGATTACGACAGATAAATTAATATTGGTAAATAACACTGATGTGGTTGAAGGTGAAGCTTTAGTTGTACAGGGTCAATATGGCTCACTCAATATTAATACTGACGGTACTTATACCTACAATGTTACAGTTCCACAAAGCACAGTGGGTTGGACTCCACCATATGGTGAGATTGATCGTTTTGAGGTTGTAGTGGAACGAGCAGATGGTACAACTTACATTGAAGTTCTCAATATTAAGATTGATACCAATACAGTAGCTAACGATGCAGAAGTTGTAGAAGTTCAAGCTGCAAACTATTCAACGCTCAATGAATCTGTAGAGTCTGGAATTATTGGATCTGCAAGTCGTACACTAGAATTTAAAGTTGAAGAAGGATCTTATATTAGTAGCTTAGATCTCCAAGGGAATATCACTCGTACTTTAACTAATGATAATCCTTCAATGAGTGTTGTGATTAATAAGGTGACTACTCAGCTTGTCAACGGCGTTGAACAACAAGTGCTTGAACAAGTTTATACCGGAAATGTTAGTATTACATGGCCAGCTGGAACAACATTTAATCCTTCGACATCAACGACTTATGCCTCAGAAATTATTTTAGATGATGGCAAAGTGCTCGATGCAGGTGATTATGTTATTTCAATTAACACAACGAGTGGTACATTTAATTCAGTGAATGTATCTAGTGCATCAATTACTGGAATAATGATCAATAATATTACTCCAACTGATACACCATTGCTTGAGGGTGATTTATTTGAAAATGATACAGCTATCGACCAAATTGATATTCTGAAAATTGGATCTAAAGAGCTTTATGTAAATGATCCAGCTAAAGGTGGTCAAGAGTTCACAGTTCAAGGTAAGCACGGTGTCCTTACTGTGTTCAAAGATGGCACCTATGAGTATCAACCATCAGGTTTAAGTGGAGGTCTTGAAACATTCACCTATACAACAGTTTCTAAAGCGGGAACATCACAATCTGCAACACTTGAAATTAATGTTTCGATGACGCTAACTGGAAGTGAGGAGGCAGATACCGTACAAGCATCTGCTTCAATCGATACTTTTACTCTTGGTGAAGGCGCAGATACAGTCCTTTATGATGTGCTCAATCAAGCTCAACATAACGAAAGTCCAGATATTTGGACTGACTTTAATCAAGCTGAAGGTGATCGAGTTGATATTTCTGCTTTATTAAAAGATCAGAATGTTACATCGTCTAACATTGGTGAATTTGTAACGATCAAACAAGATGGTGCAAATACGGTGATTAGTGTTGATACTGATGGGGCTAAAACGAAATATAACCCAACTGAGCTCATTGTTCTGCAAAATACAGATAGCAGTCTTTATGCGATCGATGATCTGTTAAAATATAATCAAATTTAATTAAACAAATGAAAAGAGGTCTTTCGAGACCTCTTTTTATTTTTAAAAAATGTGAAATCAAAAGTAATTGGTATGAAAAAAATAAAATACTAATAATTTGAATAAATTAATTTTTGAAGAACAAAAAATTGTATTTGTTATTTCGTCATTTGAAAAATATTCTAATAAAAAAATTCATTATGGAGACGAGATTGCAACAAAAAAATCATATCTAAGCACCATTTTATAGAGCTTTATGTGTTAGTCATCAGGGGTAGACTTAATCATAAAAAATGTTGTTTAGGATTTATTGATAATAAAAAATGGTAATGATTCAAAAAATTAAATTCCTACTCCAAAGAGATTTTCATCTCTATATTTAGACCTGTTTTTGAACGTTATTAAATAGAATAGAGAAACAAACACTCGCTCCGTTAAAAAAAGTTAACCTTGCTCATTTTTATTTGTGTTTTCAGGTGGCTAGTATGGGGGGAGTAGTAATGTCTAATTTTATAACTCGATATGTGTTGCAGAATTAGGTTATAGAGATCATTTTGCCTGAGTTTGAAGAATAATCCGCTCATTACTCATTATTCACATTGGATTTAAAGGAATGCTTGCATAATTCGATATTCTTAAATTGGTTGAAAACTCAGTGCTTTAACTTTGATTGATTTTGATGCTTAAATAAACATGTGAATATGAAAATTTTAATCTGAAAATTTAACACTGCTATTTGTTTTTATTCTTGAACCATACTAAACCTGCTTGAGTATAAAAAATAAAAGAGCCATATAAGGCTCTTTTATTTTTAGATACAATAGCTTGATCGTCACGCGACACATAAGTTGTCATTTCTCTTTTAATAAATTCAAAAGCTTCGTAATATTTGCGACACATAATGACAATTTTAGCGACACAACCTATGTCATTTTTTGGGATATAGCGACACAACCTGTGTCATTTTACGAAAATAGTTCTTAGACTAAGAAAACTATAACAATTACTTTAATCTATTCATATATCAGGCATTAAGTTAACTACAAAGCTTCCTATAAATATTTTTTATTTCTCGATCATCTATAAAATATGAATTCGAGCATTAAGGAGATACATCTCGTGCATTATTCTCATGGTCAGCTTAGTTATCCAGTCTATGCTTATGCACAGTCGTATGCTCATGGTTATGTAGAAGGGACTCATCAACATGACAGAATCCAGTTACTACATACTCTTTCTGGAGTCATTCATGTTCGAACGTCAGAAGGAATATGGGTCATCCCTCCATCTAAAGGTATTTGGATACCTGAAAACAAAAAACATTCAATCAAGATATTTGGTAATGTGGAAGCCCGAGGAATATTTGTTGATCCCTTTGCCCGTGCTGATTTCAATACGCAATGTAGTGTTGTTGCTATTCCAAAACTTCTGTCAGAACTTATTAATCAGGCTGTACAGATAAAAGAAGAAATCTTACCTCATACTAGAAACGAACGGCTTTTGGAACTCATATTAGATGAGTTACGCTTTTTAGAAGAAATTCCATTTCAGTTGCCAGAAGCAAAGTCAGAGATACTCAAAGAAATTTGTGAAAATATCAAAGCAGATCTCTCCGGAACCAACCATTTAGAGATGGTTGCCGAACAGCATGCTTTTAGCTCTAAAACACTTTCAAGACTTTTCCAGAAAGAACTCAATATGAATTTTAGTGTATGGCTGAAGCAAGCAAAATTGCTGCAAGCCTTGACTGATTTGGAAATGAGAAAGCCAATACTCAATATCGCTTTAGATTTAGGCTATGAGAGTCCTAGTGCTTTCTCCTATATGTTTAAAAGACAAATGGGAATGACGCCTACAGAATATATAAAGAAAAAATCAGATTAGATTTTGTCTTTTTCTAGATGGTATTTGTCTTTAAATCGAAAGAAAGACAAAAAATGATGATTCATGATGATGTGATTAAAGTCATAGGATCACATCATGTTAACTCATCCTCAAAATAAATATCGTCCATTCGATTTTTCCGATTTTACTGATAGAACATGGCCAAGTAAAAAAATTACTCACCCTCCTGTTTGGTGTTCAACCGATTTAAGAGACGGTAATCAGGCATTGGCCAATCCTATGGATCACGATAGGAAACTTAAATTTTTCCAAATGCTTGTTGAATGTGGATTCAAGCAAATTGAGGTTGCGTTCCCTGCGGCATCAGAAACTGATTTTAATTTTGTTCGTTACCTCATCGAACATGATCAGATTCCAAATGATGTTTGTATCCAGGTTATGACTCAAGCCCGACCAGACCTAATTGAAAGAACCTTTGAGTCTCTGATGGGAGCAAAGCAAGCGATTGTTCATGTTTACAATGCCACGGCAGAAGTATTCCGCAGAATTGTCTTTCAAAAGTCTAAACAGGAAATTATTGAACTAGCCGTTGCTTCAACACAACAGGTGAAATCTCTATGTAAGCAATATCCAGCAACTAAATGGACTTATGAATATTCTCCGGAGACTTTTTGCTTTACCGAAATTGAGTTTGCGCTAGAAATTTGTGAAGCCGTAGCTGAAGTTTGGGCTCCAAGTCCTAAAAATCCAATGATTATTAATTTGCCCACTACCGTTGAAGTCAGTACACCTAATATTTTCGCCGATCAGATTGAATTTTTTTGTAAAAATTTTACTAAACGAGAACAGGTTTGTATCAGTGTGCACCCTCATAATGATAGGGGAACAGGCGTTGCAACTGCTGAATTAGCATTACTTGCAGGTGCAGACCGTGTTGAGGGCTGTCTATTTGGTAATGGTGAACGTACAGGGAACGTTGATCTTGTGAATATTGCTTTGAATATGTACACACAAGGCATTTATCCTGAACTTGATTTTTCTGACATCAAGAAAGTGGCAGAGATCGTGAAAGAATGTAATGAACTTCCGATTCACCCAAGGCATCCTTATGTAGGTGAATTAGTATTTACAGCTTTTTCAGGTAGTCATCAGGATGCAATTAAAAAGGGTTTTAAAGCGAGAAATGTTCAAGATCATTCATTTTGGGAAGTTCCATATCTGCCTATAGATCCAGCTGATTTAGGGTGCAGTTATGAGGCTGTAATTCGTGTAAATAGTCAATCTGGTAAAAGTGGTGCCGCTTGGATATTGCAGCAAAATCATGGCATAGATTTACCACTAAAGTTACAAAAAGATTTTAGCCAAATCGTGCAAAAGATGACGGATAACAATAAGAAAGAGTTATCTCATGCTGAAATTTGGACAGTATTTAGAACGGAATATGGTATAAACGCTAATGAAGATAATTTTGAACTTGTAAGTTATCAATCGGATAAAAAAGATGATGTTTATGAAGTCAAACTATCTATTGAGTTACATGGTGAGATTATCAATCTAGTAGGTTGTGGAAATGGATTATTATCTGCCTCAGTCAATGCTTTAAATAAGAAATGGCCTTGTAAAATAACGATTGCTGAGTATTCAGAACATACTTTAGGGAAGCAGAGTAGTAGCCGGTCTATTAGTTATATTCGTTGTATAGACTACAGTGGAAATACGTATTGGGGAATTGCAATTGATACTGATATTGCTTCCGCATCTATCCAAGCACTATTGAATGCATTTTCTAGGTCGTATAAGTTGAATTATTTAGAAAAATTACAATTAATATGACTACAGTGATTAGGCAGGTGACTATATAGTGTTATTTTTTAAAGCAGAGATTTATATTTCTAATCGGTATGTGGTACTAAGGAAAAAAAACATTCACAATAAAATTTTTGAATGATTAAGTTATTGGAAGGAAGTAAGATGATTTAGCATTTTGCTTCCGACCATCCAAAGTCAAAATTGCTTCATGAACTATACTCATCTTACCTAAGAAGAAAGATATCAGATTTATATATTATTACGTGAAGGTTTTTTTAAACATTATATCGCTTGGAGACTCAATCGGTCACCTTCAACTATTTCTAGAGAAATTAAACGTAATCGAGCGAGAAATGGTTACTTCCCTACACATGCTAATACACTCGCTCGAAGACGCCATTGTTCCAATTCTAAAATAATCCCTTGTGAAATATAGGCACAAGTTATCTCTTATCTTCTATGGAGTCCTGAACAGATCACTTCTCGTGTTTCAGTCAGTTTGCATTCAATTTATCGCTTCATTCGGCAGGATAGAAATAAGGGTGGCACACTCTTTCACAACCTACGTTTCAGAAATCAAAGGAAACGAAAGTACGGCTTTCATGAAACCCGTAGATGCATTCATAATAGACCTATTGAGATTGAGCATCGGACTCGCTTTGGTGATCTGGAAATAAACACGATTGTAGGTAAGAACTATCAGCAATCCTTGGTCTCGATTGTAGATCGCAAGACAGGTTATCTATGGCTCAAAAAGTGTAGCTCACGAAAGGCAGAAGAAGTTTGCCAAACAACTATCCGTCTATTTGAGCCGATCAAAGATCATCTCAAAACAATCAACGCAAATAATGGTAAGGAGTTCAGCCTGCATGAGTATACTGCTCAAGAATTAGACATAGACTGGTGTTTTGCTGATCTTTATAATGCTTGGCAACGAGGCACAAATGAAAATACCAATGGTCTAATCAGGCAATACATTAAAAAAGGGAGTGATTTAAATATCTATACGGATGAATACATCTCAGAAATCACTCAACGTTTGAATCATCGGCTAAGAAAAGACTCGGCTTTAAAAGTCCGAGTCAAGTATCATGGCAACAACATGGTGTTGCCCTTCAAATGTTAATCTAAGAATCTTAAAACTTAACCCTGCTATTTATTTTTTTTATTCTTGAACATACTAAACCTGCTTGAGTATAAAGAATAAAAGAGCCATATAAGGCTCTTTTATTTTTAGATACAATAGCGTGATGCATTACCAGCTTAACGCACCACCAGTTTGATAGTCTGTTACGCGAGTTTCGAAGAAATTCTTCTCTTTACGTAAGTCCATCATTTCTGACATCCACTGGAATGGATTGTTCACACCAGCAAATTGCTCAGGTAAACCTAATTGAGCTAAACGACGGTTTGCGATGAACTTCAAGTATTCTTCCATCATTGCAGCATTCATACCCAATACACCGCGTGGCATTGTGTCACGTGCATATTCGATTTCAAGCATCGTACCTTCAAGAATCATTTGAATGATTTCTTCTTGGAACTCAGCAGTCCACAAATGTGGGTTCTCAATCTTGATTTGGTTAATCATATCGATACCAAAGTTCAAGTGCATTGACTCATCACGTAAGATGTACTGGAATTGCTCAGCAACACCATTCATCTTGTTACGACGACCCATTGACAAGATTTGAGAGAAACCACAGTAGAAGAAAATACCTTCAAGAACACAGTAGAATGCGATCAAGTTGCGAAGCAAGATTTGATCTGTTTCAGGGGTGCCAGTTTTGAATGTTGGATCACTTAATTCTTGAGTGTACTTCAAGCCCCATGCAGCTTTACGCGCAACTGATGGAACTTCGCGGTACATGTTGAAGACTTCGCCTTCATCCATACCTAAAGATTCGATGCAATATTGGTAAGCATGCGTGTGAATCGCTTCTTCAAATGATTGACGCAAGATGTATTGACGGCATTCAGGGTTAGTAATGTGTCGGTAAATAGCAAGAACCAAATTATTCGCGACCAACGAATCGGCAGTAGAGAAGAAGCCTAAAGAACGCATCACGATGGTACGCTCATCTTCAGTTAAGCCATCTTCTGACTTCCAAAGTGCGATATCGTGGTTCATGTTAACTTCTTGTGGCATCCAGTGGTTTGCACAACCATCTAGATATTTTTGCCAAGCCCATTCGTATTTGAATGGTACAAGTTGGTTCAAGTCAGCGCGACAGTTGATCATTGCTTTATCATCAACTTGAACACGTTGAGCGCCCATTTCTAACTCTTCAAGACCTGGAGCAACGTCCAAATGTTCTAAGGCGTTAGATGCTCTTGCCAACGGATCGGCTGAATTTGTTGTTCCGTTTGAACTGGTTCGAGCGGGTTGTGCAGCTGCCACACGCGTCGGTTCGTTGCGTGCATCAGATACCACTTGTGGATTAGGCGCTTTTTGCGGTTCGATGGGCGCAGACTGCTGTGCTTGTGCAGTTTGTTTCGGTTCATCATCTTCGAAATCGTCCCAACTGAGGATAGACATATCAATTCTCTCTACGTTGCTTATATCTTTTTATTCAGACATCTCAACGTGAGACATCCTACTATACGCTTATATTGTGTAAGCAAAATTAAGTTTTGCCGATGAATGTACTCAATTTGTTCGTTTGAGTAGATTGAATTTCCGCACTACTTATTTTGCTTACGCTTCTGTTGTTTGCGAATGGCTAAAAATGCATAGACCATCGGCGTGTAAAAGAAAATAAAGGCAAAGATCAATACCGCAAGTCCTAACATATAGTTATGGGTCATATGTGGCATGATGGAATCCTTTTTGTAGATGAATTAGTGTTAATTCTGATAAGCCTAAAAGGTTGATAATTAATATCAACCTTTTAGAGTGTTTTAGTTTTTCATTGCAATAATGATAGCTATAACGATAGGAACAACAATCGTTGAAAAACCTAAAACTATAGACAATATACCTAAAACTAAATCAGGATTAACACTATTCATTATTGACAAGCCTCGCAATCAGGATTGTCAATTGAACATGCCATTGGTACTGGCGCTGCTTGTTCGAAACCTTCTTCTGTCGCGGCTGCTTCAGGCTTAGCTTCTTGAGCAACTGCTGCCACTGGTGCTGCAACTGTCGCAGGTTTAACTGCGTTTAATGCACCTGTGTTAATCGTAGATTTCTCAGCAGATGTCGCACCCAATGCACGAAGGTAATAAGTCGTCTTAAGACCACGTAACCATGCCATCTTATATGTGATGTCCAATTTCTTACCGTTTGCACCAGAGATGTAAAGGTTAAGAGATTGTGCTTGGTCGATCCATTTTTGACGACGTGATGCAGCATCAACAATCCAGCGTGCTTCAACTTCAAATGCTGTCGCGAAAATTGCTTTTAACTCTTCAGGAATACGCGCAATTTTTTGTACTGAACCTTCGAAATGTTTCAGGTCATTGACCATCACAGAATCCCAAAGACCACGTTCTTTTAATGCACGAACGAGGTAAGGGTTGATGACAGTGAACTCGCCAGACAAGTTCGATTTCACATACAAGTTTTGGAATGTTGGCTCAATAGATTGAGATACACCACAAATATTTGAAATGGTTGCAGTCGGTGCAATTGCCATCACGTTCGAGTTACGCATACCATCTTTTTGAACCTTGGCACGTAACGTGTCCCAATCCAAACGTTGTGTGCGATCGACTTCAAACATACGTTCTGGGCGAGATTTCGCAACGAGCTCAAGAGAGTCAATTGGTAAAATACCTTGATCCCACAATGAACCTTTAAATGTTTCATACGTACCACGTTCAACCGCCAAATCGCTTGAAGTTTGAATCGCGTAGTAAGAAATCACTTCCATAGACTCATCTGCAAACTCAACCGCTGCATCAGAACCGTAAGCAATCTTCATTTCGTATAGTGCATCTTGGAAGCCCATGATACCCATACCCACTGGACGGTGTTTCAAGTTTGAATTACGCGCTTGTGGTACTGCATAGTAGTTAATGTCGATGACGTTATCGAGCATACGAACCGCAGTTTTAATCGTGCGAGCAAGTTTCTCACGGTCTAATTGACCACCTTGAACGTGTTGAACAAGGTTGATTGAACCCAAGTTACATACCGCAATTTCATCTTTGCTTGTGTTCAATGTAATTTCAGTACACAAGTTAGAAGAGTGCACCACACCTACGTGTTGTTGCGGTGAACGTAAGTTACATACGTCTTTGAATGTGATCCACGGGTGACCTGTTTCAAATAACATTGATAACATTTTGCGCCATAAGTCTTTCGCACGGACTTTCTTATGAAGCATGTCTGTTTCTTTCGCAATGCTTTCGTAGTAAGCATAACGTTCTGCGAATTCAGCACCCGTTAAATCGTGAAGATCTGGTGTTTCAGACGGGGTGAAGAGTGTCCATTCAGCATCTTCAAATACACGTTGCATGAACAAATCTGGAACCCAGTTTGCAGTGTTCATATCGTGTGTACGACGGCGGTCATCACCCGTGTTTTTACGAAGCTCTAGGAATTCTTCGATATCCAAGTGCCAAGTTTCAAGATATGCACATACCGCACCTTTACGCTTACCACCTTGGTTAACTGCAACGGCTGTATCGTTCGCTACTTTAAGGAATGGAACAACACCTTGCGATTTTCCGTTAGTACCTTTGATGTATGAGTTCAAGGCACGAACTGGTGTCCAGTCATTACCTAAACCGCCTGCCCATTTAGACAACATTGCGTTATCACGCATAGCGCCATAAATATCGAACAAGTCATCATCAATCGTTGTTAAATAACAGCTTGATAACTGAGGACGTAATGTACCTGAGTTAAATAGAGTCGGCGTAGATGCCATGTAATCGAAGCTAGAAAGTAAGTTATAGAATTCGATTGCACGATCTTCACGGTTGTCTTCATTGAGCGACAAGCCCATAGAAACACGCATGAAGAATAATTGTGGTAATTCGAAACGTACGCCATCAGAGTGGATGAAGTAACGATCAAATAATGTTTGAAGACCTAAATATGTAAATTGATTAGAGCGTTCTGGTTTAATCGCAGCCGCTAATTTTACAAGATCAAAATTTAATAATTCTGGAGAAAGAAGCTCTAGCTCAACACCTTTTTTCAAGAAGGTTTCAAGCGCATCATTTTCAAGCGTGTCTTTAGATAGGCCAAGAAACTCAAGACCGGTTGCAACTAAGTTGTCACGCAACAAACGTGCAGTGACATACGTATAGTTTGGTTCTTGTTCAATACGTGTACGTGTCGCCATCATCATCGTTGTAGAGATGTCTGATGCTTTAACACCGTTGTATAGGTTTTTTACAGTTTCATCGATGATCGCTTGAACATCAATGCCTTCTAAGCCTTCGCTAGCTTTTTCAATCTTCGCTTGTAAACGACTCAAATCTAATGGTTGGAGCTGACCATTTTGACCTGTGATCTGAAGAGTAGGGTGATGATGAGCACCTAACTCTTTACGCGCTTCAGCACGTTGTTCACGATAGATCACGTATGCACGTGCCACTTTTTGTTCACCTGTGCGCATTAAAGCTAATTCAACTTGATCTTGAATTTCTTCAATATGAATCGTGCCACCTGAAGGTAAACGACGCTTAAACGTGTTCATCACCATCTCAGTCAGCTGAGTAATACGATCGTGAATTCTGCTCGAATCTGCACTTGGTTGACCTTCAACAGCCAAAAATGCTTTACCAATTGCTACAGAGATTTTATCTGCATCAAAAGTGGCAACATCACCAGTGCGTTTAATCACTTGAAGTTGACCAGGGGTTGTATTAGCGCTCATTTCAGCGTCGCTCCATTCTCATCATTTTTATGCTTATGGACCATTTGAATCGGATACAAACTCAAAAAATGAGCTATCGCGATATTTGAGGGTAAACACAAGACTTAGTGGTTTAATGTAAATTAAGACACAAGATACGGTAAATTTCAGGGTAGATCAATATTGACATTTTGATAATTTTTTTTCTGAGTTTAACACTCAAATTTCCCTATACTTTTTCCATGTTCAGCCATTTTGTTATGTAGTCAGCGTCACAGGGTGCTAAGCATAACAGAGACTTTTTAGAGTGCTTATAGATAAGTTTGTGGATAACTCTGAAAGTGCAAATTGCTTCTCGAAAATAATTTTTTTGAAATATTTTGTTTAAAATATCATCAAATTGATTTGTGTTTGAAAGTTTAAAGTTGATTGAAAATATTGATCGACTTGGCAAAACTATCTATTTATCAATAGTTAATAAAAAGATAACAAAAGACTACGCTCGTGTATCAGTTTCGTGAACAGGCTCTTGTTTACAATGTAAACGTGTGTATATTGCAAAACATATCGATGTAAATCTGTGAAGTTTAATCAGCAGATATCGTAACAATATAGGGGCATTCTATGAGCCAAGAAGAAAAGTTACCAAAGATTTTGATCGTTGAAGATGACGAGCGTCTTGCGCGTTTAACGCAAGAGTATTTAATTCGTAATGGATTAGAAGTTGGGGTAGAACCAGACGGTAATCGTGCAATCCGTCGTATTATCGCAGAGCAACCGGATATGGTGGTGCTGGATGTTATGCTTCCTGGTGCTGATGGTCTAACTGTTTGTCGTGAGGTTCGTCCACATTATCATCAACCGATTTTAATGTTGACTGCTCGTACTGAAGACATGGATCAAGTATTGGGTCTTGAAATGGGTGCAGACGATTATGTTGCGAAACCAGTTCAGCCACGCGTTCTATTAGCGCGTATTCGTGCTTTGCTTCGTCGTACAGACAAAACACCAGAGGATGAAGTTGCTCAACGTATCGAATTTGATGATTTAGTGATTGATAATGGTGGTCGTTCTGTAACCTTAAACGGTGAGCTTGTAGATTTCACAAGTGCAGAATATGACTTATTATGGTTGTTGGCATCTAATGCTGGTCGTATCCTTTCACGTGAAGACATTTTTGAGCGTCTACGTGGTATTGAATATGATGGTCAAGACCGCTCAATTGATGTTCGTATTTCTCGTATCCGTCCAAAAATTGGTGATGATCCTGAAAATCCTAAACGTATTAAAACCGTGCGTAGTAAAGGATATTTATTCGTTAAAGAAACCAACGGGATGTAATCACATCCCCGCGGTAATGCCCTCACTCCTCAGAAGGTCATACCTTAGTGTCTAAACACAGTATATTCCTGCGTATCTACGCAGGTCTCGTCATTTTGGTGGTGCTGGTTGCCATATTTGGTTATTTGCTTGTGCAAATCATCAACTATCAACGCGCGCAGGAATACCGTGAGTCATTGACTGATGGGATTTCGTACGTCATTAGCGAGGGTGTTTCAAGACAACAAACCATGCAACAAAGAATGGATTGGATATCAGATGCATCTGATTTGCTCGAACTTCCAATCTATTATCTAGAATCTGATAAAGTCGAACTTTCACGCACCGAAAAATATCGTTTAGAAAAGCGCAAAGCAGTGGTGCGGTATGACGCCAAAGAAAGTATTGCTTATGTCATTATTGGTTTAATAGATGACCCTGAGCATTTACTTTATGTGAAAGTGGATAATATTGGTGAGCGTCAAATGAAGGCCTTGCCAATCTTTGTATGGGAATACTTGGTTTATTATCCAGGGCAGGAAAGGGAATATCTTGCAAAAATTAAGCAACACTTTTCTTATGATTTAAGCATTCAAAATCTGTCTGATCTCAATTTAGATTCCGAGCAAATTGGTCGTTTACGTGCGGATCAAGGGGTTATCCTGTATCAGGATAGCGCTAGCATTCGTGGTACTACGATTTCTGTCATTTCTCCAATGACGAATTCGTCTGGTGATGTCTTGGTGATGGGACCAGTGCCAATGTTCAATTGGATGCCATTCCAATTGGCGGCAGGGATTACTTTGCTGAGTATGTTTATTTTGTCGCTTGGTGTGTATGGTCTGATTGTCCCAATGCAACGCAAGTTGAAGCAAGTTAACTCAGCCTTAAATGTTATGCAAAAAGGGGATATGTCCGTTCGCGTTCCTGTCGAAGGATATGATGAGTTAGCACATTTGGCAGCCAGCTATAACAGTATGTCAGATCATATACAGCGTTTGATCGAAGCTCAGCGAGAGTTAATGAGAGCTGTATCACATGAGCTGCGAACGCCAGTCGCACGTATTCGCTTTGGTATGGAAATGTTGGTTGATGAAGAGGATTATGAGTATCGTCAGCAACAAGTAGAAATGATTGATAAAGACATTGAGGCTTTAAACACGCTCATTGATGAAATTATGACCTATGCTAAACTTGAGCAAGGCATGCCCTCTATTGATTTTAAGGAAATTCGACTATACGAAGTGCTTGAGCAAGTCGCTATTGAAACTAAAGCATTAAAAACCAATAAAAATATTCAATTACACTTGCCATCACAAGCTTTGGTGGTGGATGCGGAACGCCGTTATTTGCATCGTGTAGTACAAAACTTAGTCGGAAATGCGATCCGATACTGCGATGATACAGTGCTGATCACTGGTGGAATTGATGCTCAGGGAATGGCGTATATTTCAGTTGAAGATGATGGTCCGGGGATTCCAGAAGAGGATCGTAAGCGAGTGTTTGAAGCTTTTGCTCGCTTGGATGATAGTCGTACACGTGCTTCAGGTGGATATGGTTTAGGCTTGTCTATTGTAAGTCGAATCGCTTATTGGTTTGGCGGTACGATTCAAGTAGATCAAAGTCCTAAAATGGGTGGTGCACGATTCACCATGCAGTGGCCAGCCAAAAGATTTAAAAAGAAGAAGATTGTTCAAACCAGTCAAACGTCAGAGTAAAGCGAGAATTAAAAAAAGCGCGATTAAGCGCTTTTCTTATAATTTTTATTGCCTTTTATTGATAATTATTGGCATTGGGTTCAATAATGCGTTTTCCTTCCTTAAGTGCATTTAAGGCATCGGCATTGAAATCGATCAGTAAACTGTTATTGGTTGCATCAACATGATAATTGCTTATCAGTTTTTGATCGCCGTGAAGGGTCTCAACTGTATATTCATCTGCGATGT
Organism: Acinetobacter sp. ANC_7635; assembly: GCF_056779945.1. NCBI lineage: Bacteria > Pseudomonadati > Pseudomonadota > Gammaproteobacteria > Moraxellales > Moraxellaceae > Acinetobacter > Acinetobacter sp. ANC_7635. Next base: position 15,850 of record NZ_JBWYIS010000013.1, read on the forward strand.
TGAGAATAGCATCAAGATTAGTGGTTGTAGAGGCGAGGTCTTGGCGGAAAATTTGATAAATATCGCGTAAATCAAAAATAGCATTCGTTGCATCAGGATGTTTTTTGATATAGCTGTCTAAATGATGGACGATCAACTGAGCAAATAAAAAATAGTTAGGTTTGTGTGTGAATTCTAGACTCATAGATCTTCTCCTTATTATTTAATTGAGCATATAACGAAAATCAGCACGATTTGTATAAAGTTAATTAAAACATTGTAAGCAATTAAAATTTAAAACTTTTAAAATAGAATAAATCAAAATTAATTGAGCCATATTGGTGCAAAAAAAGCTGACCTAACACGAATGGTAAAACTAAAAAAGTGATAGTGTGTGGATTGACGCCTCTTGAATTTTTTGAATGATTATTCGGAAAAAATAATCAGTTGTATCACCTTGATAACTTTCTACGATTAAATAAGGTTTTATTGACTTTAATCACCATGAAATCTGGAAAAAGGGCAAAATTCATCCTAAAGACTTAGAGGGATTGGCTAGCAACAGAAATCATAAATCAGGTACAATTGGCGGGATTAATTTTGTGTTTGGTGTATTTGAAGGCCAATACATACATTCTTTGTTAATAAATAGGCCTGCCAGGAGTTATCCCCGCATGAGTGCCATTACTCCATACGATTGGGCAATAATTGCCTTCGTGATCGGCGTTACATTTTTATGCGTCTTTATGCTCACTGTCCCGCTACTCCTAGGGGGTAAATCGTGGGGACGTGCTAAGCAAGAGCAGTTCGAGTCAGGCGTAGTTAGTGCTGGTGGAGCACGAATTCGTCTATCTGCAAAATTCTATTTGGTTGCAATCTTCTTCGTTGTGTTTGACTTAGAAGCGCTCTATCTCTATGCATGGGCTGCGTCAGTTCGTGAAGTGGGTTGGATCGGTTTTGCAGCAGCAGCTGTATTTATTTTAGTTTTACTCGTTGGCTTGATTTATGAGTTGTCTACTGGTGCATTAAATTGGGCGCCATCTGATAAGCGTAAAGCAGCAGGGATTAAACCTAAAATTGGTTCGCCAAATATGGATCTCGCAGAAATTACTCGCTTCAACTCAATTGAGGAGTTGGTGGTTGACCCTACAGGTCAAATTCCAGCGCAATCATCTGGTCGTGTAAAAGCTTCGCCAACGACTACATCATCTGATAAGGAGTAATACGGGATGAAATATACATTAACCCGTGCGAATCCGGATGCTGATCAGTATCCACTTCAAGAGCGTATCGTTGTAGAAGATCCGCTTCTACAAGAAGAAGTGAATAAGAATGTGTTCATGACTCGTTTAGAGGATTTGGCGCATACAGCAGTAAACTGGGGTCGTAAAAACTCAGTTTGGCCGTTCAACTTTGGTACATCTTGCTGCTACGTAGAGTATGCAACGACTTTAACAGGCGTGCATGACTTGTCACGTTTTGGTGCCGAAGTAATTCGTGCTTCACCACGTCAAGCGGACTTGATGATTGTTGCGGGTACATGCTTCGTCAAGATGGCACCTGTAATTCAACGCCTTTATGAGCAAATGTTAGAACCTAAATGGGTGATCTCAATGGGTGCATGCGCAAACTCTGGCGGTATGTATGACATTTACTCGGTTGTACAAGGTGTCGATAAAATCATTCCAGTGGATGTGTATATTCCAGGTTGCCCACCGCGTCCTGAAGCATTAATCCAAGCGTTGATGTTATTGCAAGACCAAATTCAATTAGAGCGTCGTCCGCTTTCTGCGGTGATCGGTGATGATCTTAAGCCAGTTTATAAGCCAAAGATGCAGCCTGAACGTGACCGTAAGAATGCTGAACGTATTGCAGTAAAACACTTACGCTCTATGGATGAAATTAAATAATCTTAACGGCAAATAATATTGATGCACCCGCTTGGGTGTAATTGTCGTTTTGGTTGAATGAATTTGTATTAAATAGGAAGCCAAGCCAATGGCTGAAACTGACATTGCTATGCCAGAATCAACTCCAGTTGATTCACGCCCAGCATTTGCAATTGTAGAAGAGCTCAAAACCAAGTTTGGTGAGAATTTCTACGTGCAAACGACTTTTGAAGACTTTCCAACAGTCTGGGTTGAGCGCTCACGTGTACAAGACGTATTAATGTTCTTGCGTACAGTGTCACGTCCTTACGTGATGTTGTTTGACTTGTCAGCGGTAGATGAGCGTTTACGTACTCACCGCGATGGGTTACCTGCGTCTGACTTCACTGTGTTCTATCACTTGTTGTCACTAGAGCGTAATACGGATATTCGTATTAAAGTTGCGTTGAATGAGTCTGATCTCAATATTCCAACAGCAACCAACATTTGGCCAAATGCCAACTGGTACGAACGTGAAGCTTACGATATGTTCGGCATTAACTTCGAAGGGCATCCAATGCTCCGTCGTATTTTATTGCCAACGTATTGGGAAGGTCATCCGTTGCGTAAAGAATATTCTGCACGTGCGACTGAATACACACCTTATCGTCAGAACCAAGCGAAACAAGATTTCGAACAAGAGCATTTACGTTTTGTACCTGAAGATTGGGGTCTAAAACGCGGTAATGCTGATGAAGACTTCATGTTCTTGAACTTGGGTCCTAACCATCCATCTGCGCATGGTGCATTCCGTGTGATCTTGCAGTTAGATGGCGAAGAAGTGAAAGACTGTGTGCCTGATATCGGTTATCACCACCGTGGTGTGGAAAAGATGGCTGAACGTCAAACTTGGCATTCATTCATTCCGTATACTGACCGTGTTGACTACTTAGGTGGTTGTGCGCAAAACATGCCTTATGTGATGGGTGTGGAGCAGATGGCAGGGATCACTGTGCCAGAACGTGCGCAATGTATTCGTGTCATGATGTCGGAACTATTCCGTATCAATAACCACTTGCTTTATATCGGTACAGCGATTCAGGATGCCGGCGGTATGACCCCAGTATTCTATATGTTCGCCGATCGTCAAAAGATCTATGACGCGATTGAAGCAATCACGGGTTACCGTATGCACCCAGCATGGTTCCGTATCGGTGGTACTGCACACGATCTTCCAAACAACTGGCAACATTTGATCCGTGAAATTTTGGATTGGATGCCTAAACGTTTGAAGGAATATCATACTGCAGCACTTAAAAACTCGGTATTTGAAGGTCGTACCCGTAATGTTGCGCAATACGATGCAAAATCTGCATTGGCATGGGGTGTAACAGGTACAGGTTTACGTGCAACAGGTATTGATTTTGACGTACGTAAATATCGTCCATATAGCGGTTATGAAAATTACGACTTCGAAGTGCCTGTAGAATACGAAGGCGATGCATATGCACGTGTGATCGTTCACTACCGTGAAATCGAACAATCTTTAAAAATCATCAAGCAGTGCTTGGATAACATGCCATCTGGTCCTTATAAAGCGGATCACCCATTGGCTGTTCCACCACCGAAAGATAAGACACTACAAGACATTGAAACTTTGATTACGCACTTCTTAAGCGTGTCATGGGGTCCTGTCATGCCAGCAGGTGAAGCATCTGTTATGGCGGAAGTGGTAAAAGGTGCATCGAACTACTACTTGACTTCAGACAAGTCAACGATGAGTTACCGTACCCGTATTCGTACACCAACCTTCACGCACTTACAGCAAATTCCTTCTGTAATTAACGGCAGTCTTGTATCTGACTTAATCATTTATTTAGCGACGATTGATGTCGTAATGGCTGACGTGGATCGCTAAGGGGTACGCATTATGATGATTTTGACTGATAAAAAGCCACGTGTGAATGTCGAAGGGATTTTAACTGCGGAAGAAATCCACGAAATCGAGCATCACATTGGTCATTACCCATACCCACGTGCGGCATGTTTAGATGCACTTAAATGTGTTCAACGTCGTAATGGTTGGGTGGATGATGCGCAAATGAATGCGATTGCGCAGATGTTGTCAATGAGCCTTGCTGATTTGGAAGGTGTGGCAACATTCTATAACCGTATTTACCGCCAGCCAGTAGGTCGCAACGTAATTTTGCTTTGTGATTCTATTGCTTGCTTCTTGATGGGTGCGGAAACTTTAGCAGAAGCATTCCAACGCGAACTCGGGATTTCATTTGGTCAAACGACAGCTGATGGTCGTTTTACTTTGCTCCCGATTTGCTGTTTAGGAAACTGTGATAAGGGTCCAACCTTGATGATTAATGAAGATACTCACGGTCTAGTAGAAGTTTCTTCAGTGAAACAGTTATTGGAGAAGTATGTATGAATACTGAACCAAAACCGATTTATGGCGACGGTAACCCAGAAACTCACCCATTAACATGGCGTTTGAGCAAGCAAGAATTTGTTCATAGTGTAGAAGACTATGAGTCTCTTGAAGGGTATGAAGGCTTTAAAAAAGCACTCACAATGCCGCCTAAAGATGTATTGGAAATCATTAAAGCAGCGACTGTGAAAGGTCGTGGTGGTGCTGGTTTCCCTGCAGGGATTAAATGGTCACTCATGGCGCCAAATGACAATTCAGGTCCTCGTTACTTGATTTGTAATGCCGATGAGATGGAACCAGGTACATTCAAAGACCGTTTGTTGATGGAAAAACTTCCTCATCAATTGATCGAAGGGATGTTAATTGCAGGTTATACACTTGAAGCAACCCATGGTTATATTTTTATCCGTGGTGAATACATCGAAGCTGCGAAATATTTGAACCAAGCTTTAGAGCAAATTCGTGCCAAAGGTTACTTGGGTGAAAACATCCTTGGTTCTGGCTGGAACTTTGAACTACATGTGCACACTGGTGCGGGTCGTTATATCTGTGGTGAAGAAACTGCATTGATCAACTCGCTTGAAGGTCGCCGTGCAAATCCACGTACAAAACCACCATTCCCACAAGTTGCAGGTGCTTGGGGTCGTCCTACGATTGTTAACAACGTAGAGACCTACAATAACTTACCTGCAATTATGCTGCGTGGTCCTGAGTGGTATATCAATTTATCTGCAGGTAAGTCGAAAGATCCAGGCACTAAAATTTATGGTGCATCAGGTAAAGTGAAATTCCCTGGTCTTTGGGAGCTTCCATTCGGTACAACTGCACGTGAAGTGATTGAAGAACATGCGGGTGGTATGCGTGATGGCTTAAAGCTTAAAGCATGGTTACCAGGTGGTGCATCAACTGACTTTTTGGCAGCTGAACACATCGATCTTCCAATGGATGCGGAAAGCATCATGAAAGCAGGTTCGCGTTTAGGTACGTGTTTGCTCATGGTGGTTGATGAAACTCAATGTATGGTTTCAGCAACACGTAACTTAGAAGAATTCTTTGCGCGTGAATCATGTGGTTTCTGTACACCATGTCGTGATGGTTTACCTTGGGCAGTGAAAGCGCTTAAAGCACTTGAAGATGGTACAGGCAAGAAAGAAGACATCGATCATTTGCAAGAGCTTACACGTAAGCTTTGGATTGGTAAGACTTTCTGTGCTCACGCTCCTGGTGCTATGGAACCACTCATGGGTGCACTCAAATATTTCCGTGGCGAATTTGAAGCAAAAGTGGTGAATGCCGCTGCTCAAGTTAGCAACGTAGAACAAGCTTAAGGAATTCGACTATGGCTACAATTCATGTCGATGGCAAATCGTATGAAGTCAATGGCTCAGAGAACTTGCTACAAGCATGCTTGTCTTTGGGTATTGATATCCCGTACTTTTGTTGGCATCCATCCTTAGGTTCTGTCGGTTCTTGCCGTCAATGTGCTGTAACTCAATACGCGAATCCAGAAGATACTCGCGGTCGTTTAGTTATGTCATGTATGACACCTGCAGCTGACAATACCTACATCTCGATTGAAGACAAAGAAGCAAAAGATTTCCGTGCATCTATTGTTGAATTCTTGATGACGAACCACCCACATGACTGTCCAGTCTGTGAGGAAGGTGGTCATTGTCACCTTCAAGATATGACTGTGATGACACAACATGACCGTCGTCGTTACCGTTTCACGAAACGTACGCATTACAACCAAGAACTTGGTTCGTTTATTGCGCACGAGATGAACCGTTGTATCGCATGTTACCGTTGTGTTCGTTACTATAAAGACTACGCAGGTGGCACAGACTTCGGTGTGTATGCAAACGCTTCACGTGTTTATTTTGGTCGTCCAGAATCAGGTACTTTAGAATCTGAGTTCTCGGGTAACTTAACTGAAGTATGTCCGACGGGCGTATTCACAGACAAAACACACTCTGCACGTTATAACCGTAAATGGGACATGCAGTATGCGCCAAGCGTCTGCCAAGGCTGTTCTTCAGGTTGTAACATCTCTCCGGGTGAGCGTTATGGTGAATTACGCCGTGTAGAAAACCGTTTTAACGGTGAAGTCAACCAATACTTCCTGTGCGATAAAGGCCGTTTCGGTACGGGTTATGTGAACCGTGAAGACCGTCCACGTCAACCGCAATTCCGTTCAGGTAGCAATGTAGAGACTGTTTCAGTTGATACAGCGTTAGACACCGTGATTGAGAAAATCCAAGGCAAAAAAGTATTGGGTATTGGTTCTCCACGTGCATCTCTTGAGTCTAACTTTGCGCTTCGTGAATTGGTTGGACAAGCAAACTATTCAACAGGTATGTCTCAAAAAGAGCAAAACTTGGTTGAACTTGCTGCATCAATTATGCAAACCGAGGGTGTATATAACCCAGGTATGCGTGAAATTGAAAGTTACGATGCTGTCTTAATTCTCGGTGAAGATTTAACTCAAACTGCACCACGTATGGCATTGTCTGTACGTCAAGCTGCGAAAAACAAAGCCAAAGAAATGGCTGCAGAACGCCGTACACAAGAATGGTTGGCTGAGCCAGTACAACGTATTGCTCAAGACGAAAAATCACCAATTTATATCTTGGCTGCGACTCAAACACGTTTATCTGACGTAGCTACTGGTGAAGTCGTTGCTTCTCCAAATGATATCGCACGTTTAGGTTTTGCTGTTGCTGCGGCGGTTAAAGGTGAAAGTATTACCGGTTTAGAAGAAGATGCAAAAGCATTTGCTCAAACCATTGCTGACACTTTAAAAGCTGCAAAAAAACCATTGATTATCTCTGGTACAAGCTTGCAAGAAGCTGCAATTATGGAAGCTGCTGCACAAGTTGCACAGAATCTGGGTAATGCGGGTCTAACTTTGACTGTTCCTGAAGTGAACTCAATGGGCTTAGCAATCTTTGGCGGTAACAGCCTTGAGCAAGCATTTGCACAAGACTATGACACTGTCGTGATTGTAGAAAACGACCTTTATCGTCGTTTACCTGCAGTGCAAGTAGATGCTGCTTTGTCTGGTAAAGACGTGATCGTGCTTGACCATTCAGAAACTGAAACGGTGAAAAGAGCGAATATCGTTCTTTCTGCAGCGAGCTTTGCTGAAGGTGACGGTACTGTGGTATCTCAAGAAGGCCGTGCACAACGTTTCTATCAAGTATATGACCCAAGTTACTACAAACCAGAACTTGCGATCAAAGAATCTTGGCGTTGGTTACATGCCATTGAAACTGGCGTGAAAGGCAAAGCAATTTCTTGGACTGTGCTTGATGATGTCATCGAATCAGTTGCCAAGAATGTACCTGCGCTTGAAGCGATTCAAGATGTAGCACCAGATGCAGGATTCCGTGTCCATGGTCTTAAAGTGGCACGTGAACCACGTCGTTACTCTGGTCGTACTTCACTTCGTGCGCCGTTATCTGTCCATGAGCCTAAACAACCAACTGATCAAGACTCTGCATTAACATTCTCTATGGAAGGTTATGTCGGGAACCAAACGCCGTCAGCGTTAGTTCCATTTGCATGGTCAGCAGGTTGGAACTCGCCACAAGCTTGGAATAAGTTCCAAGAATCAGTGGGCGGTTCTTTAAAAGGTGGTGATTCAGGTATTCGTTTATTTGATCGCCTTGCGAAATTACCAGCACGCACATACGTTGCACCAGCACCAGTTCTTGTAAATGCTGAGAGTTTCCGCCTTGTTCCAATGCATCATATTTTTGGTTCTGGTGAATTCACAGTGAAAACACCTGCAATGGAGTCTCGTATTCCAGAAGCGGTATTTGCAGTGGGTGAGCAAGATGCAGCGCGCTTGAATGTGAAAGACGGCCAAAACATTACTGTGAAAGCAGGTGAGGCTTCGATCGTTCTTCCTGTTCAAGTCATTGAATATTTACCTACAGGTTATATTGGTTACCCAATTGGTCTCGCGCCAACGGTATCGTTAGCTGAGCCTGTATCAGTCGCGGTAGGAGCATAATTCATGGAACAAGAATTAATCCGTCAAACGCCGCTTTGGGCTGAGAACTGGCCAATTGCCTACTCTGTAGTTCAAGCGATTGTGATCTTGCTCGTTGTAGTTTTGATTGCTGCGTTGATGTCTTTCATTGAGCGTCGTTTACTTGGCTTATGGCAAGACCGTTACGGTCCAAACCGTGTAGGTCCTGGGGGGATGTTCCAGATTGTTGCCGACATGCTGAAAATCATGTTCAAAGAAGACTGGACACCAAAGTTTGCAGATAAATTGACTTTCCGTTTAGCTCCAGCAGTTGCAATGGCAACTGCGGTGTTATCGTTCATGGTTATCCCTGTATCACCTTATTTAGGTGTTGCAGACATGAGTATCGGTCTATTGTTCTTTATGGCAATGGCGGGTATTGCAGTGTATGCAGTTTTATTTGGTGGTTGGTCATCAAACAATAAATATGCATTACTCGGTGGTCTTCGTTCAGCAGCTCAAACGATCTCTTATGAGGTCTTTTTAGGTATTTCCTTGATGGGTGTGGTTGCAATTGCAGGCTCATTCAACATGCGTGAAATCGTAGAAGCTCAAAAAGATGTATGGTTTGTCATTCCACAATTCTTAGGTTTCCTCATCTTCGTGGTTGCAGGTGTTGCGGTAACGCATCGTCACCCATTTGACCAACCAGAAGCGGAACAAGAATTGGCGGAAGGTTACCATGTCGAATATGGTGGTATGAAATGGGGGATGTTCTTCGTTGCGGAATACGTCAACGTTGTCCTGATCTCAGCTTTGATCGTAACCTTATTCTTCGGTGGTTGGTTAGCACCATTTGGTCTAGATTTCCTACCTCCAGCATTTTGGTTCATGATTAAAACAGCATTCTTTGTGATGATGTTTGTCTTGGCACGTGGTTCATTAATGCGTCCACGTTATGACCAAGTGATGAACTTTGGTTGGAAGATTTGTTTGCCTTTAGCGTTGGTCAACTTGTTGGTGACTGGTGCTGTGATTCTGATGAATCAGGCCTAGGACAGCAGGGAGAACATTATGTATAAAATTCTAGCTGGGTTTGGGTCAATTGTACGTTCGTTGTGGATGGTATTTAGCCACGCAACACGTAAACGTGACACTATTTTATACCCTGAAGTTAAAGCTGAAGAAATCGTTCCACCACGATTCCGTGGCCGTATCGTATTGACACGTGACCCAGATGGTGAAGAGCGTTGTGTAGCTTGTAACTTGTGTGCTGTAGCTTGCCCTGTTGGCTGTATTTCATTACAGAAAGCTGAAAAAGAAGATGGTCGTTGGTATCCGGAATTTTTCCGTATCAACTTCTCTCGTTGTATTTTCTGCGGTATGTGTGAAGAAGCATGTCCTACAACTGCTATTCAGATGACACCTGATTTCGAACTCAGTGAATACGTTCGTCAAGACTTAGTTTATGAGAAAGAAAACTTGCTCATTTCTGGTCCTGGTAAATATCCAGACTATAACTTCTACCGTGTAACTGGTATGGCTGTAGCTGGTAAAGACAAAGGTCAGGCTCAGCGTGAAAGCGCACCTGTCGATGTACGGAGCTTATTACCATGATGTGGCCATTTTATTTGATGGCACTTGTGGCCATCGTTTCTACGGTTCGTGTTGTGACTAATGCGAATCCAGTACACGCACTTTTAAGCTTAATCGTTTCGTTACTTGCAGTTGCTGGTATGTTCATGATCGTTGGTGCACCATTTGCAGGTGCACTTGAGATTATTGTTTACGCTGGTGCAATTATGGTTCTTTTCGTCTTCGTTGTGATGATGTTGAACCTTGGTTCTCAAACTGTTGATCAAGAACGTAAATGGTTAACATCTGATGCTTGGGCTTACCCTGCATTGATGAGCTTTTTAATGGGTCTGGTTTTAGTTTGGACAATGACTTCAGAGCACAGCATTTCTGGTCCTTTAATGGGTACAGAAGTTGTAGGCCCTAAAGAAGTTGGTCAAGCACTCTTTACACAATATTTATTATTGGTTGAAGTTGCCGCAATGTTATTGCTTGCTGCGTTAGTCGCTGCATTCCACTTAGGCAAACGTGAACCAAGTGCAGAAGAGGAAAAAGAATAATGGGTAATATCCCTTTAGAGCATGGTTTGATTGTTGCAACCATTCTTTTTGCACTCGGTTTCTACGGTGTAATGGTGCGACGCAACCTTCTATTTATGTTAATGAGCCTTGAGATCATGATGAATGCAGCAGCGCTTGCATTCGTCCTCGCTGGTAGTGCATGGGTGCAACCAGATGGTCAGATCATGTTTATCTTGATCTTAACGCTTGCTGCGGCAGAGGCGTGTATCGGGCTTGCGATCGTCCTTCAGTTCTATCATCGCTTCCATCATTTGGATGTAGATGCTGCTAGTGAGATGCGCGGATGAGTTTATTAGCATTAACCATATTATTTCCGCTCATTGGTTTTATCCTTTTAGCGGCAGGGCGTAATAAGCTTCCTGAAATTGTAGCTGCCATTATTGGTGTGGGTTCAGTTGGTCTTTCTGCACTATGTGCATTATTGGCTGGTATGAATTTCATCAACAGCGGTGAAACATCTCAAGTGACTCACCTTTGGACTTGGTTCAGTGTGGGTGGTTTTGAACCAGGCATTAGCTTGCACTTAGATGGTTTATCTTTACTTATGCTTGGCATGATTACGGGTGTGGGTTTCTTAATTCATATCTTTGCATCATGGTATATGCGTGGTGAAGAAGATTTTGCACGTTTCTTTTCTTACTTCAACTTATTCGTAGCAAGCATGTTATTGCTTGTGTTGGGTGATAACCTTGCGTTGTTATTCTTAGGTTGGGAAGGTGTTGGTCTGTGCTCATACTTGCTGATTGGTTATTACTACCAAAATCCAGCAAATGGTGCTGCTGCAATTAAAGCATTCACCGTGACACGTATAGGTGACGTTTTTTTACTCATCGCATTGTTCTTAATTTTCCAACAATTTGGAACATTGAATATTGCTGAAATCGTTGCTGCTGCGCCTGTGGTAATGACACAAAGCTCATCGTTAACCATTTGGACTGCATTAATGTTGTTCTTGGGTGCTGCAGGTAAATCTGCGCAAATCCCATTACAAACATGGTTAGCAGACGCGATGGCGGGTCCTACACCAGTATCTGCATTAATCCATGCTGCAACAATGGTAACAGCAGGTGTTTACCTATGCTGCCGTATGTTCTCTGTATTTGAAATGGCACCAGAAGTCATGGTGTTTATCTCAATCACAGGTGCGGTAACATTATTAGTTGCAGGTTTTGCTGCACTGGTTCAAACAGACATCAAACGTATTCTTGCTTACTCTACAATGAGTCAGCTCGGTTATATGTTTATGGCTGTAGGTGCTGAAGCATACCAAGCAGGCTTGTTCCACATGTTGACTCACGCATTTTTCAAAGCGTTGTTGTTCTTGTCATCGGGTGCGGTGATTCTTGCATACCATCACGAACAAAACATTTTCAAAATGGGTGGTTTGTTCAAGCGTAATAAATTCTTATTTGCTTGTTTCGCGATCGGTGGCGGTGCCTTAGCAGCGATTCCATTCTTAACGATTGGTTTCTTCTCAAAAGACGCAATCTTGGCGGCTGTGTGGACACAAAGCCATATCGCAGGCTTACCTGTATTCAATACATTGTATTGGGTCGGTGTTGCTGGTGCATTCTTAACATCAATCTATACTTTCCGTTTAATTTGGATTGTGTTCTTTGGCGAAGAGAAAACGCCTTATCACGAAATCAAAGGTGCAACTTACTGGGCTCCTTTAGCGATTCTCGCTGTCCTTTCTACAGGTTTGGCAATCGTACTTAAAGCGCCAGTCATGAGTATTCTTGATGCAGCACAAATCCCTGCATTTGTTATTCCTGAAGCGCTAGAAGCTGGTGCGCATGGTGCAGAATATGTCGCTATTGCAATCGCACTTGCTGGTTTAGCGGTTGGTGTTGTCTTATTTGCTTTTGCTTATAAAGCAGTTCAAGGTTTTGCTCGCACTTCATTGGGTGCTGGACTTGCAAATATCTGTCGTAATGCGCTTGGTTTCGATGCGTTATATGACCTCGTGTTTGTAAAACCTTACTTATTTATTGCAAAAATGATTGGTCGTGACCCGATTGATGGCGTATGGCTTGTATTGCCAGCGATTGTTAAAGGTGGTCATAGCTTCACTAGTTCACGTCAAACAGGTTCTTTGCGTGAGTACGCATCGAGCATGGCGTTCGGTATCGTGGTGATTATCATGATTCTGATCGTGACTCAGATCGTGGGGAAATAAGATGGAAAACATCAATAACTGGTATTTACCCGCGCTGATCCTCATTCCGTTCATTGCTGGTTTTATTTGTTGGGTCGTTGATAAATTAGATCAACACCTACCACGTTATATTGCACTTGTGGGTATGCTCATTACTTTGGGCATGACCGTTGCTTTATGGCAATCAGGTACCTACAGCTACCAAATTGGTGAAACTGTACCGACTTGGTCTGCAGAGTTCTATGTACCTTGGATTCAAACCCTTGGCATTAACATCCACTTAGCGGTGGATGGTCTTTCACTTCTCATGGTCGGTTTAACTGCTTTACTAGGTGTATTGGCGGTTGGCTGTTCTTGGGGTGAAATTCAGAAGAACGTTGGTTTCTTCCACTTAAACCTTTTATGGTCTTTAGGTGGCGTGATCGGTGTATTCTTGGCTGTTGATTTGTTCTTGTTCTTCTTCTTCTGGGAGATGATGCTCGTTCCAATCTACTTCTTGATTGCACTCTGGGGCCACAAAGGTGCTTCTGGTAAATCTCGTGTTTACGCTGCGACTAAATTCTTTATTTACACGCAGGTGGCTGGTCTGATCATGTTGATTGGTATCTTAGGTCTTGTGATCTACGGTTTCATGATGACAGATACAATCAGCTTCAGTTATAACCATTTACTCGCTGTTGCGAATACATTGGATGCTAACCCACAAACGTCATCAATTGCCTTTGCATTTATGATTTGTTTGTTTATTGGTTTTGCAGTCAAACTTCCTGTTTTCCCCTTGCATGGTTGGTTACCAGACGCGCACGCACAAGCACCTACAGCAGGTTCTGTAGACCTTGCGGGTATCTTAATTAAGACAGCGGCTTACGGTTTACTTCGTTTCGTCATTCCATTCTTCCCAGTAGCTTCAGCGCAGTTTGCTGATGTAGCAATCATTTTCGGTTTAATTGGTATCTTCTACGGTGCTTGGTGTGCTTTCCAGCAAACCGATATGAAACGTTTGTTGGCGTATACGTCGATTTCACACATGGGCTTTGTTTTACTTGCAATCTACGCAGGTAACATCCTGACCTTCCAAGGTCTGATGGTCATGATGTTGGCTCACGGTTTATCGTCAGCAGCATTATTCATTATGTGTGGTCAAGTGTATGAGCGTCTTCACACACGTGATTTACGCTTGATGGGTGGTATTCGTGGTCAATTCCAGTATTTACCATTCTTCTTGATGTTCTTTATTGCTGCGCTTGTAGGTATCCCTGGCTTAGGTAACTTCATTGGTGAGTTCCTCATCTTGATGGGTGCATTTGCTCAATTCCCTACATTCACGATTATTGCTGCGATCAGCTTAGTATTTGCGGGTCTATATGGTTTAATCCTGATTCATAAAGCGTTATTTGGTGTGCCAAACGAAGAGCAAAAACAACACTATGCGAACCCATTAAAAGATCTTAATGCGCGTGAGCTTGGTATTTTGTTAATTTGTGCGTTCGGTCTGTTATGGCTTGGTTTGTATCCACAAAGCTTCCTTGATATTTCAGAATCAAGTTTGGCTTGGATTGCGAATAGCTACATTCCAGTACAAGAAGTAGTTGAAGTGGTTGAACAAGCCACAACTCAACTCGAAAATGTGGAGATGCAATAAGTCATGAACTTCACACTATCATTTTCTGAGCTAATGCCATTAGCTCCTGTGATGATTGTTGCTTTAACAGCAATCATCGTAATGATTTTGACTGCAATCAAACGTAATCATAATTTGATTGCGACAGTATCTGTTATCGGTCTTAACCTTGCATTGTTGAATATTCTATTCACGTTGTTTACAGGTTCTCAGATCTCACCAAATGTCATGAACCTATTTATGGTTGATGCTTTTGGTCTGTTCTATCAAGTGATTATTTTGATTGCTGCATTGGCTTGTTGCACACTGTCACATGCATATATCGAAACCTATAAAGATAATCGTGAAGAACTTTATCTATTAATGTTGATCTCTGTTTCAGGGGCAATGTTAATGGTAACAAGTTCACACTTTGCATCATTCTTCATTAGCTTAGAGTTAATGTCGATTCCAGTGTACGGTCTGATTGCTTATACCTACCAGCGCGGTAAGTCACTCGAAGCGGGTATTAAATATCTTGTACTTTCAGCAACTGCTTCTGCAATGTTGTTGATGGGTATGGCTTATGTTTACTCAGTTCTAGGTTCATTATCATTTGCGGGTCAAGTGGATGATATGTTCTGGGCGTTAACTAAGTCTCAAGATCCTCAATTGATGATGGCGCTGCAATCTTATATTCCTCAATTTGGTGAGAAACTTACCACTGTATTTGGAATCTTAGGTCTTGGTTTAATCATCGCAGCTGTTGCATTTAAATTGTCTTTAGCGCCATTCCATAAATGGACGCCAGATGTGTATGCAGGTGCTCCAGCACCAATTGCAACATTCCTTGCTACTGTAGCTAAAGTTGCAATGATTGGTTTATTCGTACGTTACTTACTGTCTTCAGGTGTAATTGGTATCGAATCGATCAAAACGATTTTGATCGTCATTGCAGTGTTATCAATCTTGATTGGTAACATGCTTGCAGTGAAACAAGTGAACTTAAAACGTATTTTGGCATACTCGTCAATTGCGCATTTTGGTTACTTATTCCTTGCTGTTGTTACGACATCTTTCTTAAGCTTAACGTCAGTAAGTTTATATGTATTAACGTATGTATTAACGACGATTGGTGCGTTTGGTGCTGTAGCGTTGATGTCTAGCCCATACAACAACAATGACGAAGCAGAATCACTTGCAGACTACCGTGGTCTATTCTGGCGTCGTCCAGTATTGACGGCAACACTGACTGTGATGATGCTATCTCTTGCAGGTATTCCGTTAACTGCAGGCTTCATCGGTAAATTCATGCTGATCATGACAGTTGTGTCTGAAGCACATTGGTTCTTCGCTGCGATGATCATTGTGGGTTCTGGTATTGGTCTATACTATTACCTACGTGTCATGATCGTCATGTATATGACGCCACCAGACACTCCACGTATTGATGCTGATAAACATTGGGGTCAAAAAGTGGGTGGTATTATGGTATTGCTTGCTGCGCTTGCAGTGCTTGTAATCGGTGTATATCCAGATCCAGTCATTGCGATGGCAAATCAAGCACAATTGATCGCGCCATTACATATCGTTCTTCAATAGTTGATCGATTAATCTAAAAAAACTATTGTTGTTAACAAAAAAAGCCCTCATTCATTGAGGGCTTTTCTTATTTCTTATATTAAAAACATTTATAATAGACAGAATTTACATTTATGCTTCAGGTGTTCTCCCGTGCCAATCCAAGAAATTCGTCATCCGCTCATTCGTCATAAATTAGGTTTATTACGCCGTGCAGATATCAGCACGAAGAACTTCCGTGAGTTAGCGCAAGAAGTCACAATGTTACTGACTTACGAAGCAACCAAAGATTTACCTGTTGTAGATCACGAAATTAATGGCTGGAATGGCCCGGTGACAACACAGCGTATTGCAGGTAAAAAAATTACTGTTGTACCAATTTTACGTGCTGGCATTGGTATGCTTGATGGTTTCTTAAATCTTATTCCAAGTGCAAAAGTTTCTGTTCTTGGTTTAGAGCGTGATGAGGAAACATTAGAAGCACGTACATACTATAAGAAATTGGTACCTGACGTACAAAACCGTATAGCGATGATTATTGATCCAATGCTTGCGACTGGATCATCATTGGTTGCTGCTATTGATGTCCTTAAAGCGAGTGGTTGTAAAGATATCCGAGTGATGGTTTTGGTTGCAGCACCAGAAGGCATTAAACGTGTGGAAGAAGCACATCCTGATGTTGTCATTTTTACCGCAGCTGTAGACAACGGTTTAAACGAGAATGGTTATATCGTTCCGGGTCTTGGGGATGCTGGCGATAAAATTTTTGGTTCTGTACAAAAAGATTAAAATTTGATTAAATTATAGAGGAGGCTAAGGCCTCCTTTTTTATTAAGATTTTGATTCAACGATAAATTTAAAAAACTAATTACTAAGAATCAATCTTTTTTATGCTGGGGAAATAACATGTTTTACAGGGGTGTTTTACATTCGTACGACCCTGCATTGAAAGCAGGAATTATCAAAATCAATGATCATGATTTTGATGTACATTTCGTATTGAATGACATGGCAAATTCCAGTATCGCGCCTCAAATTGGTGAGCGTGTGAAATGTATCGTGGTCGATAAAGACGACCAACGTCATGCAAAATTTATCGTGCGGTTAGACAATAAACATGCACGCGTCGAACAACCCTTGAATCAACTTTTTTATCGTGCGCACGAAGATTTAGAAGGTGAGTCTAAGAAGTTTGAACAAGAGCTAGATGAGCTGATCGAAAAGCGTCTTGCAGATCAGGAAAGTACGCTTGACTCACAAACACAAATCCAAGATTTTGAACTAAATTTTAATACACTGAGTAAAGAATCAATCGTGTTGGATGGTTCTGGTGCTGAACATCATGCAGATCAAGTTTCAGATCCAGTATCTAAAATTTCCTTAGGTGAACCTCTTGAGGAAGAGCAAATTAAAGAAATGCTCGAATCAAAGCCAAGTCGCCGTGTGCCAGTCTTAGATGAGTCAGCTGTCGTACCACTTACGAAAGTTCAACCTTTGAATGAGAGTGCGCCTGAAGAGAACGTAGATGATCATCTACCCGAGCCAACCCATGCAAAAGGGCGCCCACCAAAAGTTGTACGTAAAGAACTCCCTGATGTTAAAACGCATTTTCAATTAAAATTTAATGCGCAAAAATTCATTACGAGTTCGCGTGTTGATGAATTCGGAGCTGATAAAAAATCAAAGAAAAAAGCCAAGAAGATAAAAGATCCAAACAAGCAATTTAATCCATGGATATTTGCAAGTATTGTCCCTATTTTAGTGTTCATTAATCTGGGTGTTTGGGGATTTCAAAAATATGAGCAATACAGAGAAGAGCAAGACGCAAAAGCAAAAATTTATGCGGTAGAACAAGAACACATTATCAAAGAACAAAAGAAAGAAGCTGAGAAATAAAAAAAGCTCCAATGAGGAGCTTGTTTTATTAAGCATCACAGAATTTCATAAAGGCTTTTAAACCAGGTCCCTGATATTTTTGACGGTGTACTAACATAAATAAAGGACGTGTGAGTTGCCAGAACGGCGTTTCTAAAATCACCAGTTGCTCTTTTTCTCTTAATGGTTCAATGGCTAATTTTGAAATACATGACATGCCTAAACCACCAGCAACAATTTTCAAAATAGCTTCATTATGACCCAAAGTTAAACGAATATTGGCATTCGGTAAGTCTTGCAGGATTGCGTTGTCAAAGACTTCACGAGTCCCTGAACCTTCTTCACGTAAAATCCATTCAGCCTGTTTAAAGTCTTCAATGGTCAGAGGGCGGTCTAATTTCGCCAAAGGATGGTCTGGTGAGCAACACACAGCAAGCTCATCATCACGCCAGTGGATCGATTGTAATTGAGGTAAGTGACATGAACCTTCAATAAGGGCTAAATCAAGTTGGAATTGATTAACAGCTTCAATCATTTGACGCGTATTGCCCACTTGAAGTTGCAAATGTGCTTGTGGTTGTAATTGAAGAAAATCAGCCATTAAATCAGGCATCAAATAATCACTAATGGTCAAAGTCGCCCCAATACGGAGATCAATACTTTGAAGCTCGCCTTTTGCCGCTTGTTCAAATGATTCACATCGACCTAAAATTTCAAGCGCCTGTGGAAGTAAAAAACGACCCAAGTCATTCAGTTGTAATCGTTTTCCTAAGCGATCAAATAATGGTGCACCGAGACCATCTTCAAGATCTGCTAACGCCATACTTGCAGCACTTTGTGTGAGTCGTACAGCATCACTTGCTTTAGTTACCGTACCCTCTTGAGCGACAGCTACGAAAACAGCCAGTTGGCGTAATGTCATGCGCATGAATGAAGCCTTAATGTGAAAAAATATTAATAAATTATATTGTCATGCTACCATGAGCGCAGTCTGTCATGCCACGTAGAAATTATGTCAATTGAAAAATTTAGCGTAGAAAAAGTCCTTTCTGTACATCGTTGGACCAACACTTTATTTAGCTTTACCATGACGCGTCCCGCACATTTTAAATTTACCGCAGGGCAGTTCGCGCGTATTGGTTTGAAAGTTGGCGATGATTTGGTGGTACGTGCGTATTCTGTCGTTTCATCGCCTTTTGATGAAACCTTAGAATTCTTTTCAATTGTTGTACCAGATGGTGCTTTTACATCAAATTTACAACATCTCAAAGTTGGTGATGAACTTTATTTGGAAAAGATTCCTTATGGATTTTTGACGTTAGCACGTTACCAGTTACCTATGCCAAATGACCTGTGGTTATTGGCGACAGGCACGGGGCTCGCACCATTTATTTGTATGTTGCAAGACTTTGAAGTATGGCAAAAATATAAAAATATTCATTTGGTTTACAGTGTGAGAACAGCAAGTGAATTGGCTTACGTAGACCGAATTCAGGAAGTCGCGGATACCTTTGGTGAAGGTCATACAGGATTTAAATTTGTGCCAATTATTACACGTGATCCAAATGCACCATTGCATGATCGATTGCCAGTATTGATCGAAAATAGAGCGTTAGAGAAAACCGTTGGTCTCGATTTTAATCCGCAAACGTCACATATCATGCTGTGTGGGAATCCCCAAATGGTTGAAGATACAAAAGAGGCACTGAAAGCCCGTGGCCTGACCATGAATCGCCGTGGTGAAGGAAATATTGCAGTAGAGAACTATTGGTAAGTCCTAATCACCCTCTCTCTTTGGGTGAGGGAATTATGGCAAAAAACCTCCATCTCGGAGGTTTTTTTTCTAAATTACATAGGAATACTATGCGACATACTTAATGGACAAACATATCCATAAATTCACGAATCTCTTGAATCGCAGTATCTACATCACTCGTGAGCCAAGTCGGTTCAAATAAACCTGCATAATGCTCCAAACGATCGTGTGGAACCACTAAACGAATTGGGCATTCTTCTTCGAGTAAACGCCAAGGAATAATGGGTACTTCATTATCTAAGAAGCAAGCGATGTTACGAATGTCGATGATCATGCCGTTGACACATTCAGGAAAGGGCATCACCGAAAACTCTTCAGTGCGACGGCGGAAATACTCTAAGTCACCCCACTTCAGCACATAGCTTGGTTTCGTAAACTCAATAATTCCAATCAAATGCCCATCACGGGTATGATGCAAAGAACAGGCATGAGTGACATCTGTGTCTAAATCTAAAGAGACACTTTGTCGGCGATAGGTCATACAGATCGACAATAAAAATGAGGAGGGTGCATATTATACTCTATTTTGCATCACAGCTCATGTGCTTTGATCAGTACGAATTGATAATGTTTTTTCACACAAAACAACATGATAGATTGCTAGTATAAAAAATCATCAAAATACATAAGAGGGGCATCATGGTAGATCAATCCAATCATCCGACCCATAATGATCAAAAGAAGAAAAGTAAGATCCCAGTGTATATTCTGATTATCGTTGGTATTTTTTTAGCAGCCTTCATTTTCTATATGCTCGCTGATCGTGAACCAACACCAGGTCAAATTCCTGCTGATACGAGTATTCCTGCAACTCAAGATAATGCAGATACAGCAACGGCAACAGATTCAGCAGTGGATAATACCGTTACTGCGGTCGCAAACGATCAATAAACCACTACACTTTTCATGTTTAAACCCAGCTTAGGCTGGGTTTTTTCTTGATTTGCAACAATGTGTTGTATTTATGATGCTTTGAGTTGATTAAAAAATATTCGAAATTTATGGTGTGATGACGCGATCGAAAAATGATCTAGGGAAAAGAATTAAATCAATCGTAATTCAGAACACTTAACATAAGAAGAGGCGTAACCAATGAATGATGAATATAACGGCTTCACTCGAAATGGGGGCTTTGATGCAATGTATTATTGGGAGCAATTCCAACCAATTATTGCTGCAGTGGCCATTTTACTCATAGGATGGATCATCGCTTTAATCGTTGCCGCAGGGGTTAAGAAGGTACTTGCAAAATTAAATACCAATCAAAAATTGAGTAACGCGACAGGACATCGCTCAAATATAGAAAATATCATCTCCAGAGTCGTTTTCTGGCTGATCCTCATTATTGCTGTTATCGGTTCACTCAACGTTTTAAACCTGACCAGTGTGAGTGGTCCGTTTAGTAATATGGTTCAACAATTCTTACTATTTATCCCACAATTATTGGCTGCAGTAGCAGTTGGTTTTATTGGGTGGATCGTAGCAAATTTGGTCAAAGTTGGATTAACTCGACTACTCAGTCGTACACAATTGGATGAAAAGCTCAGTCAAGACGTTGGTGTGAGCTCATTTAGCCAAAATATCAGTGAAATTGTTTACTGGCTCATTTTATTGCTGTTCTTACCGATCGTGCTGTCTATTTTGGGCTTAAATGGTTTGTTATATCCAGTTCAGAATATGGTGACTGAAGCCGTTGCATACTTGCCGAATATCTTTATGGCAGGTGTGATTTTATTTGTTGGTTACATTTTGGCAAAAATTGTACGCGGTATTGTCGAAGGACTACTTTCAAGTTTGAATGTTCAACAGCAAGCTGAAAAAATCGGAATTTTTAAAAATTCCAATCTGCCTAAGCTATTAGGATCATTTGTATTTGCCTTAGTAATCATTACTTCACTGATTATTGCGTTTGAGGCTTTGGGTGTAGACGCGATTTCACAACCAGCAACAGCAATGTTGTATGAAATTATGAATGCAATTCCGCATATCATCGCAGCAGGTTTAATCCTGATCATTGCTTATGTGGTCTCACGTTTCGTATCTAATCTTGTGGTTGAAGTAATCGCTGGGACAGGTATTGATAACATTCCTCAAAAGCTCGATATGCAACGCTTTTTGGGTCAAACCAAAATATCAAAAGTTGTCGGTCATTTGATTGTATTCTTCACCATGCTCTTTGCGGTGTCTGAAGCTGCGAATCGTTTGGGCTTCGATCAAATTAGTGATTTGATTGCGATGTTCATTTATTTCGGAGCGAATGTACTTTTAGGTGCAGTTATCCTCGTCATTGGTTTCTGGTTAGCAAATCTTGTTGCCAATGTGGTGAAGCGTGGTGAGACCAATAGCGCACATTGGTTAGCGAATCTTGTCCGAGTACTGATCATTGGTTTAGTCGTGGCAATGGGCTTGCGTGCAATGGGAATCGCTGACTCAATCGTAAACTTAGCCTTTGGATTAACACTTGGAGCGGTTGCTGTCGCTTTTGCGCTTGCTTTTGGTCTAGGTGGTCGCCAACCTGCAGAGCGATTGTTGACTGACTTAATCGATAAAGCGAAATCTGACGCGAATAAGCCAAGACCAAATCAGCCTGAACAAGTCACTCCACCACTTACTGAGCAAATGGATGCTTCAACTGTTGCGGAAGAATATCAAGACGAAGACATTCCACCCACGCAAATTGATGTAGAGGCACCAACTCAACCATTGAATAATCCTTATGGATCTACAGGAGAGTCGGATCAAAATACACCATCAAAAAATGACCCTAAATAACATGTAAATTTGTGTCGGGATCAGTCAGCATGGTTTGGCTGATCCTCATGAAAAAGAGTAAAAATTATGAGTAAGAAATTTAATAAATTATTCGCCCCAATAGTGATTGCGGGTATCACCGTGGGTTTTTTAGCAAGCGCTTACCGCTTTGTTTTTGCAAATTCAAAAGCTACTGAAAACAACAGACTCAATACACCATCTATTGATGATGCAGTAACAGATCCAACCACACAAATGCTTGATTCAACTGATACCAACGCCCAAAGACCCTCATAAATTTCTTCCTTTAGAAAAGATAAATCAATAATGAAGCATTCGATTGATCAATAGGGACGATATTCAAAGAGGGCAAAGGATGCCCCCTTTAATGAAAAAATGAACAATACTCGTTGTTAATTAGACATACTCAGATGCGGCATGTGCAGATGACCAAGCCCATTGAAAGTTAAATCCACCTAAATGGCCAGTTACATCGAGTATTTCACCGACGAAGAAAAGTCCTTTTTGCTTTTTACTTTCCATTGTTTTTGAGGAAACTTCAGTGGTATCAACTCCACCTAAAGTCACCTCAGCCGTACGGTATCCTTCAGTCCCAGAAGGTTTAACTTCAAATGCATGAAGGCGCTGGGCAATCATCTCTAACTTCTCATCACTGATATTACCGATTGATATTTCAGCTTGATCCCTCCAAATCAACTGTTGCAATTCAACTACGACACTCTTGGGTAAGTGTTCAGCGAGTAAGGTGCGGAGTAACACTTTAGGTTGATTTTGTTTTCTAGTTTTAAAAAAATCCAAGAGATCAAGACTCGGTAAAAAGTCGACTTTAAAACTTTGACCCACATCCCAATAGTTTGAGAGCTGTAAAGAACTTGGACCACTTAAACCACGGTGCGTAAACAAGAGTGCTTCAGTAAAGCTATTGAGATGATTGCTTAATGTCGCTTCAACAGCATTGCCACTGAGTCGTGTCGTCACTTCTTTGAAACCATCAGAAAAAGTAAAGGGGACTAGACCTGCACGAGTCGGATAAACATAGTGTCCAAATTGTTTAGCAATCTCATAGCCAATGCCTGAGCCTCCAAGCGTCGGAATTGAGAGACCACCAGATGCGACCACGACAGATTCAACTTCAAAATAACCTAAATTGGTTGCTACTTGAAAACCGTGCTCCTCAAGGGCATTGACGGCTTTCACCTCGCAACTGGTTTTGATGTCGACTAGACCAGTTTTGTCACATTCAGCAAGTAACATGGCTAAGATTTCTTTCGCGCCGTTGAGGGTAAAGAGCTGACCGTGTTTACGTTCTTCGTATTCAATGCCATATTCGCAGACCAAGCCAATGAAATCCCAATTGGTATAACGAGTGAGTGCTGAGATAACAAAATGCGGGTTATGTGAAATATAGTTGTCAGGCTCAACATACAGATTGGTAAAGTTACATTTACCGCCACCTGACATGAGAATTTTTTTCCCTACTTTATTGGCTTTTTCAACCACCACGACACGACGCCCACGTTGAGCAGCCATATATGCGGTCATTAAACCAGATGCACCCGCACCTATTACTAAAACATCGTATTGCTTGGAAGACATGAAAATAATCAAAAAACGAAACAGCGCAATTATAACGGTAAATTAAGATGAACTGAGCATTATCGGATTAATTCAAGCGAACAGAAGCAGAAGCAAGATCAACTAAATCGTTCGACCTTGAAGCCCGCCCGAATGAATGACTAAAACTTTAGCGTTTTTGGGGAAATAGTTTTGTTGTATAAGATCATGAATGCCAAACATCATTTTTCCTGTATAGACTTGTTCAAGTGGAATACGGTATTCATATTCAAACTTTTCAATAAATTGAATCAGTTCAGGTCGAGTTTTGGCATAGCCTCCGAAGCAATAATCATCAGTGATATGCCAGTTGTTTTTACCCGTCAGTAGTTTTACTTCATCATTCAGAAAATTGCCTTTTAATGCAGAAAATCCAATAATTCTTTGACGGTTTAAACTGCGCTCAATCAATCCTGAAATCGTACCGCCTGTTCCGACAGCACAACAAATGAAGTCAAAGGTCTGATCAGCATCTTTTAAAATTTGTTGAGTGCCCTGAATGGCAAGCGAGTTGGTGCCACCTTCTGGAATTAAATAACTTTCAGGAAAGCGTTGCGCTAAGTGAGCTAAAAACTCAGGATCATTTTTGTGTCGATATGCTTCTCGTGAGATAAAATGCAGCGCCATACCAAAACGTTCTGCGGTGGCTAGGGTGTGATTGCGGGCTGAGTTTTTGAGTTCTTCACCACGAATGATCCCAATAGACTGAAAGCCAAATTGATGCGCAGCAAACGCTGTGGCGGCAATATGATTTGAATAAGCCCCACCAAAGGTCATTACATTTTGAAAGCCTTGACGTTTTGCCTCAATAAAATTGTATTTCAGTTTATAAAACTTATTTCCAGAGATATGTGGATGAATTTGGTCTAAACGGCGAACTGTGATGTTTAAACCATTTAAAGAAATTTCCTGATCTTGAACCTGTTGGGCAATCGTATCAAACATAGTGCGAGCATTTGGTTTTTTAACAGTATAGCGGATTTCGAATCTTAGCTCTTACTCGGAGAAATTGAAAAACAGTGAAAAAAATATGTTTAAAAAATAATCAGAAGTGCTAATCTGAAAGAAAACGGAATTTTGGGAGGGTGGCATGAAGCAATCTCTATCCATTTTATTATTGGGTTTGTTTGTTTTAACGGCCTTAGGCTGTGAGCAGGATTTTCTAAACAAACCAAAAACTGAAGCACGAAGTATGATTATTGCTGGCGTACCTGTACAAGAATGGGACTATCGTCTGTCTCCGCACGAAACTGCATATAATGAAGCACTGTCAGATGATGATTAGCATGACTTGGCTATTTTTATAAAATCAATTGTATTTAATTTATACAGTAAACTAATTCGCTAAAAATAATGAAATAAATAGTGAATAATTTTAATATTTAAAAAAATCACTCAAATAATTAGGGAAATATTCATAAGGCTTCCAAGTAGAATAACGCGATAAATCAATCATCTACTATGGAATTAATGTGGAATCAATTTGGATTTTAGGTTCGATTGCAGCAGCACTTTTACTGGGCGCAATGAGTCCGGGGCCGACTTCAATCTATGTCGCTAAAAATTCAATCGCTATTTCGCGTAAACATGGTTTATTTACTGCACTGGGAACTGGTCTCGGTGCTGCAATTTTTGGTTTATTGGCAGTATTAGGTTTACAGGCATTCTTACTTGCAGTGCCTTCAGCATATTTGGCTTTGAAAATCTGCGGTGGATTATATTTATTGTTTTTGGCTTATAAAATCATTAAACATGCCAAAGATCCAATCGAAGCTGATCATTCTGCATCGCATCCGATGAGTTTACGACGTGCATTTACCACAGGCTTAATTACTCAATTGTCGAATCCTAAAATTGCCATTGTACTTGCCAGTATTTTCACAGCTTTATTACCCAAAGAGATTCCGTTGTATTTTTACTTTGTGTTACCAATGCTGTGCTTTTTTATCGATGCTGGTTGGTGCTCGTTGGTGGCGGTTGCTTTATCAGCAGAAAAGCCACGTGCGGTGTATTTAAAATTTAAGAAAGTATTTGATCGTGGTGCGGGCATTGTGATGTCTGTACTCGGATTGAAGTTGATTTTTGGTGTGAGGTAGATCACATTTTTAATATTGTCTAACAATTTTTATGATCTGACCTGAATTCACATTTGCCAGTCCTGATCAGCTATAAAGAACTGAGGAGAGGTTGTTTAGGGTGTAAACATCTCTCATTGTTTGTGAGTTTGTTATGTATTCTCTCCTCAGTAGTCATTCAAAAAATAAAAGTCTACAACAAAAGTTCTACTATCAATTGGGTCAAATGGCCAAAAACCTTTTGGGTGCAGTAGAGCCAGAAGAACAAGCACTGTTACCACGCGAATATAATTTAGACGCGCATGTTTTTCATCGTCAATTCGCGAGTACGCATTATGGAATTATGATTCCAGATTTGCCTGAGCCTTTTCGATATCTGTCCTATGCTTCTGTCATTGGTGATGTCGGTGCAAAGATAACGCATTTACCCAAGTCGATATCGGGTCTGAGTCCTGAAAATACCGCTACTTTGGTCCATGGAACAGCCTTATCGACAGATGAAGAAGCCTTTCGCATTTATAATATTCAAGACGAAATTGTATTCCATCAAAAGCCATTTAAGGTTGAGTTTGGTCGAGAATCTTTCCTTGCTGAAATTGAAGGGAGTTATCATCTAGTATCTGAACGTGATGATCTGCAAGTTGATCTTTGGTTAACCCCAACGCCTGCCATTACGTGGTTTGCACATAGCATGTTATATCAGCACTTTAGTGTATTGATGCAATATGACGGTCATTTGACCCAACATGGAAAACGTGTTGAAGTTAAAGGACTATGTACACTGGAACATTGGAAAGCAGTCTCAAGCTCAATGTTGCCGAGTCCCATTAAACCGACCACAGGATTGGTGCCGTTAGACAGTTTTAGTTATCAAGTCATCAACATAGATGATGAGTCACAATTGGTCTTGGCCTATATCGGTTTTGCAGGTGAACCTACTTATACTGCCGTGTCTTATCGCCATATTGATGGTACCTCTATCCAATATGATGGTGAGGTT
Organism: Acinetobacter sp. ANC_7635; assembly: GCF_056779945.1. Classification (NCBI taxonomy): domain Bacteria; kingdom Pseudomonadati; phylum Pseudomonadota; class Gammaproteobacteria; order Moraxellales; family Moraxellaceae; genus Acinetobacter; species Acinetobacter sp. ANC_7635. The sequence continues at coordinate 42,760 of NZ_JBWYIS010000013.1, forward strand.
GCTTTTCAAGTGATTGCATTAAAGCCTGATCCGAAAATAACACCTGACGGTTTTGAAATGGAGGTGCCTCAGTCTTTTAGATGGATTGCACATCATCAAGGTGAGAAAGTGTTAGATATTCTTGCGGTGGCAGATACGGAATATTGTTATGGTTTAGCCGCAGGTTATGTGAGTTCTTATCAGTGGAGTGGTTTGCTGAATGGAACTGAACGTAAGGGGCGAGGTTATGTTGAATATATCGACCGAAGACAGAACGTAAATTTAGACACCTAATTTTTGATTTAAATACGCCCTTAAAAAAAGCCTCTAAACGTATTAGAGGCTTTTTAAAATCTTATTTCTTACATTCAGGCTGTGAACGGTCAATTACTTGTGTACCTTCTACACGATAACCAATTTGACCAACAATGAATGCTTGATTCAATTGAGTGATCACCACATCAGAAAGAGCCACAGCGCAACGGTTTTTTTCAATAGCACGATCTACAGCAGTTTTAAAGTTTGGAACCCCTAAAGGGAACAAGACAACTGGGACCTTATCTTCACCTGTTACACGTTCACCTTTCACAAACTGATTTGAGTTAAGATTGTAGTTTTTAGTTGAAGCAACTGTCATATCAGCCATACGAACTGAACAGCCTGTCGCCAATACTGAAGTTGCTGCGATAATTGAAATTAATAATTTTTTCATTAGTTTACCCCCGTTTTTAAGCGAGGGAACTTTAAATAAAAATACTTGAAATTTCAACCATTACGTGACCTTAGTTTAATCTTTAAAGTGAACCGGTATCCATTGGTAGCTTTGTCCATCTTTGGAATAAATGTGCCCAAGCCCCGGGAATGGTAAATGCGGTGCCGCAATCAGCTGTCCGTCTTTAGCATATTCAGCAAAGTGTTTTAAGCGTGTTTCTACGGCTGCTTTTGGATCAATATCGAATTCGATAGCAGTTTCGGGTTTGTCGAACTGCAAAGTATGAGAATGCACAATATCACCAATAAATACCACGTCTTGCTCAGGAGTTTTGAGTTTAAAGCTGTAATGTCCTGGGGTGTGACCAAAAGATGGTTTAAATTGCACATTACCAAAAGCTAAAGATTTGTCAGAAAAAACTTTAATTTTTTGGGCTTTTTCATACGGTGCAAGAGCAGCTTTAATCTTTTCTACTGTACCTAGGAAACCAGCTTGTTTCTCTTTTGGTAGTTTTTTAACCGTATTTAGACTCATCCAGTAATCGTATTCAGTTTTGGCAATATGCAGGGTGGCGTTTGGATAATTCGCTACGCCATTGTTTGAAATACCGCAAACATGGTCAGGGTGTAAGTGAGTGAGGAAGATACCATTCACTTGCGTAGGCTGATAGCCCGATGCTTTGAGGTTGTTATAGATTGAACCTAAATGTGCGCCAAAGCAGCTAGCAGCTCCGCTGTCGACCATGAGTAGTTGGTTGCCTGTATTGATGAGAAAGGCGTTGACTGAGGTTTGTATGCCTTTGTCGTTCACCGCAGCGTATTTCTTTAGGATTTCAGTTTTATCAAAGTCGCTTAAGCCTTTAAACATAGATGGATTGAGATAGTTTGTACCATCGAGTAGGGCGGTGATTTGGGTGTTGCCGATTTGGTGATGGTAGTAGCCAGCGACTTGTTTTTGCGCTGGGATGGGGGGCGATTCAACTGCTTGGGTGGCGATGGCTGTGGTGCTTAGACTTAAAGTAAAGGATAAAGTTCTGAATAGTTTCATAATTCCCTCTTGTTATCTTTAAGATGTTGCTAATAAAATTGTTAAATTAATGTATGAGAATCATCAAGAAATCAATATATTTCGACTCTTAACTGCTATTATATAGCTCTTAACGTAAGGCTCTACTATTTTTATTGGTTCAAAAATATGACGAAATTTAAAAGACTAAAAATTAGAAATTTTAAATCAATAAAGGAAATAGATTTTAAATTCGATCAATTGAATATTTTAATTGGGATGAATGGAGCTGGAAAAAGTACTCTTCTGCAAGCACTAGATTTCATTTCACAAATTATGAAAGGTAGTGTTTCGACTTGGCTTGAAAGTCGTGAGTGGAAATCTGCTGACCTAAACTGTAAGTTGTTAAAAGAGTCTAATATTGATATCGAAGTCGAAATTGAGTTAAAAAGCAATGAAACTCTATTTTGGCAAGCAAGTTTTAATAGAAGTAACCTAAAATGTACTACGGAACGAATTTCTATTAACGAAAATGATGCCTATCAAATTAAGTCTAAAGGTGAACTCCATATTCCTGCATATAAGAAAAGTGGCAGTGATGAGATAAACATTTTGAAATATCAAACTGTTGTCGAATACGAAGGTTCTTTACTTTCAAAATTAAAATTAGTACCTCCAACATTTAACTTTGTATTCAATGAACAGTTACTAGAATTTCGTGAGTTTTTACAAAATATTAAGAGTTTAGAATTGCTAGCTCCAAATTTAATGAGAAAAAGTACTAGAAATAATGAAGACAATCATGTTGGTATAGGTGGTGAAAAATTATCTTCATATCTTTTTAAATTAGATGATAATCAGAAAGAAAATTTATTGGATTTTTTGAAAGATATTTATCCAAATACTTGTAGTTTTGCTGTTAAAAATCAGAATTCAGGTTGGAAAAAATTAATCATTTCAGAAACTAATTCTACTAGTACCATTGAACACCAAGCTAGGCATATTAATGATGGTTTGTTAAGAATTTTAGCAATCCTTGCTCAACTAGAATCTTTACCTAGTTTTCTTATGCTTGATGAAATTGAAAATGGGATAAATCAAGAAATTATCGAAAAATTAGTCAATATAATTTTAGACTCAAAAACACAACTTTTAATCACTACACATAGTCCTTTAGTTTTAAATTACCTTCCTGATGATATTGCAATAAAATCAATAAACTTCGTTTACAGAAGTACTGATGGGAGCACTCATTACAAACGTATCTTTGAAATTCCTAACCTCAAACAAAAATTAGAGATTATGGGCGTTGGTGATGCAGTATTGGATACTAACCTTATTGAGTTAACAAACAGTTTAAATTCTGAAAATTAAAATGATTATATTACTGAGTGGAGAGGGTCCGACGGATCTTGGACATTGTAACTTAAGTATTCCCCAATGTTCTAATGACACAGATGGAAACTTTATTAGTGGTGTATTGACATATATTATTAATGGTATTTTTTCTTCAAAAATGGGTTATTCACTTTTTGATGTGCCTAATTCGTTACATTTTGTTCATAAAACTTATTTATGTGAAAAAGTTAAGAGTGAGTCTGGCGGTAGGAAAATGATGCCTATGCGTGGAGTCAATAAAGCAACAGAAACTAGCTTTTATTATAATAATGCCAGAGCATTAGGCTTGGTTGCATCAGAATTAAGCAATCAAAGTGAATGTCCCGTTATTGCTATATTATTTAGAGACAGTGATGGTACAAGAAGCACACCAGGGAATGATTGGGATAATAAATATAAATCAATGATTAATGGATTCAGTGCATCGGGATATGATTGCGGCGTGCCAATGTTAGCTAAGCCAAAGTCTGAAGCGTGGTTATTAGCTGCTTGTAAGGACGAGCCTTATCAACATTGTCATTTACTTGAAGATGAATCTGGTAATGACAGTTCATCTAACCCACTTAAAGATCAACTTGCTATAAAAATCGGAGGACATTCATCTCAATTATTGATAGATTGGCTTCAAGAAAATTCATACGATCATGAAGCTGTTGCAAATCAAATGCCTAGTTTCCGAGCTTTTTATAATAGGTTCTTGGAAGTATTAGGAATATGCTGCACTCGTTAAGTAAAAGCTTTGAAAACTTATTCATTACTCAATATTAATAAAAAGCCCCTACAACGTAGAGGCTTTTTCTAATTTTAATTAAAAAATTAAGACACTTTATCACCTGGTTTCGCACCAGATTCAGGTGAAATCACCCAAACACCATCGCCATTACCCGCAGCTAACACCATACCATTTGAAATACCAAAACGCATCTTACGTGGAGCAAGGTTTGCCACCATCACCACCAATTTGCCTTTTAAGTCTTCAGGTTTGTAGAACTCACGAATACCGCTAAATACGTTACGTGGCTCAGCTTCACCAACATTTAAAGTGAGTTGTAAAAGCTTGTCAGAACCTTCAACGTGAGCGGCTTCAAGAACTTCAGCCACACGTAGGTCAACTTTCATAAAGTCTTCGATGCCAATGATTTCAGCTTCACCCACTTTCGGTTCAGCTTTCTTCTCTTTGGCTTTTTCTTTTTTCTTTTCAGCTTTTGGTGCTTCAGCAGGTGCAGCTAAAGAATCTTTAGATGCATCGACCATAGCAGCAACCGCTTTCGGGTCTACACGTTGCATCAATGGTTGGAACAATGCAATTTCATGTGCAACCAAAATTTGCTTACGAGATTCAAAGTTAAAGCTGTCTAATTGTAGGAACGCTTGAACTTGCTCTGCCAAAGTTGGCAATACAGGCGCAAGGTACACCGCCAATTGACGGAATAGGTTAATACCCACTGAACACACATCATGAACTTGTTGTTCTACACCTTCAATCTTCGCTAAAGCCCAAGGCTTTTTCTCATCGATGTATTGGTTGGCTTTATCTGCAAGCGCCATGATTTCACGAATGGCAGTTGAGAATTCACGTGATTCGTATGCTTGCGCAATTGAATCACCAGCATCAATAAAGCTTTGAACCAATTCAGGCTCTGCACATGTAGCAGACAATTTATTGTTAAATTTCGTGTTAATGAATTTCGCACAACGACTTGCGATGTTCACCACTTTACCAACAAGGTCAGAATTCACTTTTTGAACGAAATCATCAAGGTTCAAGTCAGAATCTTCAACTTTGTCAGAAAGTTTAGACGCAAAGTAGTAACGTAAATATTCAGGGTTTAAATGCTCTAAATACGTTTCCGCTTTAATGAACGTACCACGAGATTTTGACATCTTCTGACCGTTTACAGTCAAGAAACCGTTTACGAATAGGCTTGTCGGTGTACGGTAGTTGGCACCTTCAAGCATTGCAGGCCAGAACAATGCGTGGAAATACACGATGTCTTTACCAATGAAGTGATACACCTCATTTTTAGAATCTTTTTTCCAATAGTCATCAAAGCTTAAGTCAGGACGTTTAGTTTTGATGTAATTTTCAAAGCTCGACATATAGCCGATTGGCGCATCCACCCAAACATAGAAGTATTTGTTTGGGGCATCAGGGATTTCAAAACCGAAGTAAGGCGCATCACGAGAAATATCCCAATCCGACAAACCTGCTTCAAACCATTCATCTAACTTGTTGGCAATCGACACAGGTAAACGACCTTCGTCACGTGTCCATTTTTGTAGGTATTCACCAAAGTTCGGTAGTTTAAAGAAGTAGTGATCTGAAGATTTCTCAACAGGAGTCGCACCGCTTAAAGTCGATTTTGGATTGAGTAATTCAGTTGCGTTGTAGGTTGTGCCGCAGACTTCGCATGAGTCGCCGTATTGATCTTCCGCTTTACATTTCGGGCAGGTGCCTTTAATAAAACGGTCTGATAAGAACATGCCTTTTTCAGGGTCAAACAATTGCGTTACAGGGCGCACCGCAATATTGCCTGCTTCACGGTTCTTAATATAAATCTCAGAAGCGCGAGCTTGGTTTTCAGCGCTGTTGGTTGAATCGTAATGATCGAAATCAACCTTGAAGCCGGCAAAGTCACGCTCATGTTCTTTTTGTACATTGGCAATTTGCTGTTCTGGAGTAATACCGTTGGCTTCAGCACGTAGCATAATTGCTGTGCCGTGAGCATCGTCCGCGCAGACATAAGTCACGTTATGACCCATTGCACGCATCGCACGTACCCAAATATCTGCTTGGATATAACCGAGTAAGTGACCCATATGGATCGGGCCATTGGCGTATGGAAGGGCGTTAGTGACTAAGATATTACGCACGGATCTGACTCTCTCATTCGTATTTTATGCAATGGGCGATAATTTTACATGAGATAGGCGAGACTTGCATGAGCCTTTTGATGAATTCTTATTTATTAACAAAGTTAGAGCACGTGGAAAGGCTACTTTGTTACAGACTTATCAGGGATAATAGATATCCTGCTATTCACCTGAGTGTTTGACCATGTATGACGATTTTGATGATTATGAAGATGAGCAACCTGTAAAACGCATCAAATCGAATGTGCAGGGCTTACCAACTCTGGGTAAGCAAATTCTTAATCAGGCACAGGATTATCTTGATCAAATCTCGCAAGGCGAACATACACTTTTAGTCAATCATTTACGTGAACTTGCCCAGCAAGATGAATATTTTAATGTGCTTGCCGATCAGTTGGATCAACCTGTCGGTTCGAAAGTTGCCAATGATGCGTTAAACTTGATGCACTTTTGGCAACAAATTCATGCTTATGAAGATGTGCAAAGTTTTAACTTACTTGATGTTATTAACACTGAAGCTTTTCAAAAAGATGTGTTGACCGCTTTCGATGCTATGCAGATCGATGAGCAGAATAAAGCCTTGCGTCGTCCTGTGATTATCGAAGCTTTTAAAATGTATAAACTCGGCTGTTATGCAGGTTGTGTGCCTTTACTCTATGCACAGTTGGAAGGGCTGTTGACAGATGTGCTGATTCAACAAGCATTCTTAAAACAAAACGGCACCAAGTTTGTCGATGTTTATAAAATTGTACCGGGTTTGAAAGGCAATGAAATTAAGAGCCTTTGGCATAAATCTAAGATAGCCATTGAGCTTAATCCATACTTTGCAGAACTCGCGGCTTATAAAATGGATTCAAGCTCGAATGTGACCGCGACACGTCATAATATTTTGCATGGCACGGATGTCGAGCATTTCACACAAGCACGAAGCTTTATTTTATTTATTTGGTTGTTTTCTGCATTGAACTTTATGTCGAGTATTCGCTCCTAAATTCATCATTTTAAACTCAAAAGTTACAGCGTAGTGTTGTTCTACATCATCATGTGAGAAATTGTAGTGATTTGAAACATTTACGATGAGCACTGCAAATCTTCGATATAACTTAGATTCACTATCAAAGCGATAAAGAGGATTGAAGATGTCGAATAATAAAATTGATGACTTAAAAAACAAAGCTTCAGAACTCGGCGATGATCTGAAATTGAAGGCGAAAGAAGCTGAGCTGAAAGGCGAGAAAGCATTGGATCAAGTGAAGCATGGTGCAGCAGAAGCCAAGCTTGAAGGTGAAAAAAAACTGAATGATCTTAAACATGATACGCAGCAAAATTCTTCTGAAGCGCATTCAACTTTAGATGATTTAAAACATAAAGCGGTAGATTTAAAAGAGCAAGCAGCAGATAAATTGCATGAACTGAAAGATCAAGCGAGTGAAAAATTTGCGGATCTTAAAGCAAAAGCATCAGAGAAAATTGATCAACTGAAAAAGTAAATTGATCACAAAAAAGCTCATCATCAGATGAGCTTTTTTTTAATTTTTTCTAATCCATTCGATTTTTCTAATTTCATTATTCACCACAGTAAAGGTGTAAATCAGATCATGAAATTCGTAGGTATAGCTATAAGCCGTAAAACGATTTTTTCCTTCTTTCCATTCATAATGTTGTGTTGAAGTCGGCGTCTGCTTCATGTGTGAGCTTAATTTTGCATAAGAGTCACCTAAGCTGATGATTTGTCCTGAAGGAGTACGAAAACTTCGGGATTCATTGGCGGCATAGCCTAAAATTGGTAGAAGGAGCATTGTGCTCATTAAGGCAGTTATTGAGCATGTTTTTAATTTAAGTTTCAGATTTCTTTGTTTTAAAGACATATCGAAGTGTTATCTTGGTTTTATATTCTTTTCAATTTTAATTTGAAAAATTCTCTATTGTGTTGCTATTTGTTGAAAGCATGAATCACTTGCAACATGAATCAAGGCGTTTAACAGTGAAATCAAGTTTATAGCCTTTATCAATGACAGCATTCGCAATACGCCAATAAAAATAATAAAAAAGCTGACTAATTTAGTTGGAATTCGACTAACATATTTCTAATCAAACGGGGATCAATATATTGTTGCTTAACCTTGTTGATATTTCTCGTTAAACTATTCCTTTATCAGTTTCTGTCCAGACTTGGAGTACGGTATGTCGTGGCTTTCTTCACTCAAATCTGTTTTTTCACCCTCAAAGGAGGTGAATGAAGAGGCTGTACAACACGTATTACAACACTACGTTTTGCCGAATTCTGACAATTTTTTGAAAGATCGAATCACACAGGTCAATGTTGAAGGTGATGTACTGCAAATTACCATTAATACCGTGCCAAGTGAAAAAGATCAGTTACAGCAAATTCACGATGAACTCGCTGATGCTTTGGAAAAGTGTGGGATTAAAGAGCTGAATATGCATGTCATTCAGCAGAAAACAGGAAGTCATGCTCAACAACAAGGTGGTTGTGGGCACAACCATGCAGCAGGTGAAAGCTGTTCAAGCAAAAAAGCCGAAGCCCCAAAATCCAATCTGCCTCCTGTTGTAGATGCATCTGCAAGCCAAGATGCGGTAAAACAAGCGAATGCGAATTACCAACCTCAACAAGAAGAAGCCCCGATTCAAAAAGCTGCACCACAGCAACGTGATGTACCTAAGCATCCACGTATCCAGAACGTGATTTTAGTTTCGTCAGGTAAGGGTGGTGTAGGGAAATCAACCACTACGGTAAATTTAGCTCTGGCATTACAAAAGCTCGGGCTGAAAGTAGGTGTGTTGGATGCAGATATCTATGGTCCAAGTATCCCAACGATGCTTGGCAATGCCGGTAAAACCCCAATGATCGAGGCAGAACATTTTGTACCGTTGGATGCTTTTGGTATGGCGGTGTTGTCGATTGGTCATCTGACAGGAGATCACAATACTCCTGTGGCTTGGCGTGGTCCAAAAGCAACAGGCGCATTGATGCAACTGTTCAACCAAACCCTTTGGCCTGATCTTGATGTATTAATGATCGACATGCCACCAGGAACAGGGGATATTCAATTAACTCTGGCACAACGTATTCCAGTGACCGGTGCAGTGATCGTGACGACACCACAAAATGTCGCATTGATGGATGCGACCAAAGGTATTGAATTGTTTAACCGTGTTCAAATTCCTGTGATGGGCGTGGTGGAAAATATGTCGACACATATTTGTTCAAACTGTGGCCATGAAGAGCAAATCTTTGGTACTGGTGGTGGCGATAAGTTATCGGAACAATACGATATTCCATTACTTGGACGTTTACCATTGAATGCGAAAATCCGAGAGCATGCCGATGAAGGTAAACCATCTGTATTGATTGGTGATGATGCAGCAGATAGTTATATTGAAATTGCACAGAAGATTGCAGCTGCATTGCCTAAAGCTGAAAGAGATCAAAGTCGGATTTTCTAACTATTTGAAAAGACTCAATGTTAAACCTGTCTAAGTCTTACTTAGGCAGGTTTTTTTGTTGACCGTTCGTCGTTTTAGGATTATTTACTCTAATTTTTCTACCTAAAATATTTTGTGAAATTTCACGTTATATGGGTATAGAAATGCGTTCAATCACTGCAATGAAGATGGTTATGATTTCTCTCATTCTGTCAACGACAGCTTCTGCTGCTATTATTCCTTATGTTGATTATCCTAAAGAATTCCAAAAGAAATCTTTAAATATTCAGGTTCAAGAAGCTGAACAACAGTCAAATTAATACTTGAACTTAGCATCACAGCGTGAATGGACTGTGATGCTGAATTTCATCGATGAAGAACGTGCTATAAGCATTTTTGCAAGAGTGCATCATGTTTTTCGTTTCGATTACATTGTGTGACTTCAGAGTTATAATTTAAATGACAAACTAACCTGATGAAAAATATTACAAAAAAAATTGTGTTTCATTCTTGAGAAATTTTCACACAAATAATATTTTGCCAATTGAAATAATCCTGATTAATCTGAGCGCATTATCAGCGAGGTCATCCTATGATTTCATGGCTCTTTATTGCGTTGGTTACCACGATTTTATTCACACCCGGACCAACCAATACTTTACTTGCATCTTCAGGTATACAGGTAGGTATTAAAAAGTCATTTCGCTTAATACCCGCGGAAGCATTAGGCTATCTTATTGCCATCACTGCATGGGGATTTTTAATTGGTCGTGTCACCACTCATTTGCCAATTTTGCCAGTGATATTAAAATTATTTAGTTCATTCTATATTATCTATCTGGCCATCAAATTATGGCGCACTGCCAACGTAGAGCATCAGTTGAATCAGCCCACCATCAAAGCTTCTGAATTATTCTGTGCAACTTTACTAAATCCTAAAGCTTTGCTTTTTGCCTCGGCTATTTTCCCTGCAATTGTTTGGGTGAGTGTAGATTATTATATTGCGCACATGTTGATGTTTATTTTATTGATCCTACCCATCGCTTTTATTTGGACACTCATTGGGTCGCTGTTAGCCAATAATAAAATTAAGTGGGTAAACCAGTCCAATATGCAAAAAACAGCATCCTTAGTCCTGATGAGTTTCTCAATTCCAATGAGTTATTCGGCATTGTTAAGTCTTTAAGATGATTCACCGCAGCAGACTGAACAGGAATACAAATCGTGGGTTATTTCCATTGACGGGGTTTTCAGTTAAAGTACAGCGCAGTAATTGAATATGTATTCTGGGAATAAATAAATGGCTATTAAGTCTGATCGTTGGATTCGCGAAATGAGCGAAAAACACGGCATGATTGAACCGTATGCAGAAAACCAAGTTCGTTTAGATGAAAATGGTCAAAAACTCATTTCATATGGCGTTTCAAGCTATGGTTATGATGTTCGTTGTGCGCGTGAGTTCAAAGTGTTCACAAACGTTCACTCTGCTATTGTTGACCCAAAAAATTTCGATGACAAAAGTTTTATCGATATCGAAGCTGACGTGTGTATTATTCCACCTAACTCATTTGCGCTTGCTCGTACAGTAGAATACTTCCGTATCCCACGTAATGTCTTGACGGTGTGTTTAGGTAAATCAACCTATGCGCGTTGCGGTATTATTGTAAACGTGACGCCACTTGAGCCTGAGTGGGAAGGTCATGTGACCTTGGAATTTTCAAATACAACCAATTTACCTGCACGTATTTATGCTGGTGAAGGTGTTGCTCAAATGTTGTTCTTTGAGTCAGATGAAGTGTGCGAAACATCTTATAAAGATCGTGGTGGAAAATATCAAGGTCAAACAGGTGTAACTTTACCTAAAACCTAAGTATTGAATTGTAAGACTTCATGCAAAAAGCAAACTCAATGAGTTTGCTTTTTTTATAAGTATTTGAAAAATTGAATTTATTCATTTATCGGAAAAAATGCCAACCCAATCGCAATTTTTTGCAAATTCTACTTCATTTATATACTATAAACTGTGATGTAATCTTAATATTAAAAGAGAAGCATGGAATTCTTCTCTGAACAATTAAAAATATAAATATGGTGCAAGGCATCGTATACGGGAAGGTCGAGATGGCACTTAATTATACGAACATATTTAATCAGACTTTACTTGCAAGTTTAATGACGCTTACTACGGTTTCGGTCTATGCATTGCAGCCTCTTTCGGATGAAAATTTAAGTGCGACGACTGGTGAGGGTGTCGCCATGATTCCTCAAGATGCTTATTTTGTTTTTCAAGGGGAAAATTCAACTGCGGCAGATTTAATGAATCGCCAAAAAGATACCGGATATATTCATCTCATTCCAGTGGGTCCTTTAACGGATGCGGCATTGGATACCAATAAAAATGGAACAGTAGGGTCAGAAGATCATTCCGTGGGTAAGGCTGATTTGTTCGTGTATGGTCTCGCATTATCTAAATCTGATAATAATCACAATACGCGCTTAGCTGCGACAGATAAAGATGCACGTATAGGATCATGGGGAACAGCAACCAATCCATGGCTACTTCGAGTCGGTACTGAAAATCAGGTTCCAAATTTTGATTTAAATAAAACATGTATAAGTAATGATCCTAGCTGTCAGGTTCCATTCTTGACGCTTGAAGCTCCATTAATGGACACAGTTCGTCCTACGGATGCAGCCAATGGTCTTGATGCTTACAGATTGAAGATGGCCATGTGGGCGGATGCTTTTGTTCTTGATCCATCTCGTAAAGAAGGGGATCCACTACTTTACCAATTGGGTGAAAAAGCAGGAACGAGTAATGCGGATCGTGCTAATCGACTTCGTTTACAGGCCATTTGGAATAATTTTTCCATTAATGGAAGTAATATAAAAATCTTTCAAACTTTAAATGGTGCAAGTAACCAAGCAGGCATGAGTGCATTTTATAACAACACCTTGGGTGTTGCTGGACTTGTGCGTTTGAACTCAGGTGATGGTCAAAATCTGACGACGGGGAATAAAACAGCCAATATTCTTAGACTGAGTACGCGTGAAACATCAGACACTCCTAATTTACAAACCCCTGCCATCAACAATACTCTGGCACCAGTATTTGATGCCAATGAGGGTATCTTTATTCATAATTTGAATGCCAATATCGTATTGGGTTCACTCTATCAGCCTTTGATTCTAGGCTCTGATGGTAAAAACTTTAGTTTGGAACTCACGCGTATTCCAAATAAACCTGAAATTTATAAAAAAATATACACAGATTATAGCAATCCAAACTCGACAGAATATGCGGGCTCAACCTGTAACTTTTATAAATGTGGTAACAATGGTTTGAATGGCTATCAAGGGACGAATGCAACACATAGCAGTATCACTATTGGAAGTACTTCTTATAACGCTGCGAATAATACTTTAAGTGCTTATAAAGGATCAGATGCAGTAGGTATAAGTTTTGGTGCAGTCAATCCAATTCTCCAAACGCCTAATGCCGCATTGCCAGCATCAAATTTTAAAAATATGGGTTCTGCGGTCATTGATGGTGTTCTTATTCAGCATATGAAAATCACCACAAAAGGATTATAGGAGAGCATTCATGAAAAATTCATTAGTCGCTGTCCTATTCAGTGTTATAGCATCAATGACTTATGCACTTGAGCCCATGTCAGATGAAGCTTTAAAAAATGTTGAAGGACAAGCTGGAGCTGATCTCTCATTAAAACTTTCTTTAAACCAAAAGTTAGTGACTGAGAATAATGTTCAACGATATGTGTTTGATGATGCACTGTGTAAGGATGTGGAATATTGTCGTCTCGCGCTTGCTGTCAATAATCGCTATATCAAAGATGGTCAAGCAAGTAGTACAGATGGTTTTAAATTATGGCTTGTTTTTAAAGGGATTCAGGGCACTCTAAATATTCAAAAGATTGGCTTGGATGGTGTAGATCTCAGCTATAAAAATGATTCTGGTACTGATCAGCTTAAAGCAGCGATGCAACTGAGCTTTGATGCATCTAAGCCAATTCAAATTCGTAATTTTGGTTTTGATGCTTTGGCTTTTGGTCAGGATAAATTTACCAGCAATGCCACCACTGAGGGTGTAGGAACAAGTCCTGCTGACTATGGTTACCTGCAAGTGACACGTTATGATTCATTTAACGCTCCTCGTTCTGCATATGACCATGGGCGAGAAACTGGTTTTATGGGTTTAAAAATGAATGGTAATTTAGCTGTTCAGGGTAAAGTCATGATGTTTGGTTGTGACGGCAGTCACCAGCGTTGTTGAAATTAAACATGCATAAGGAAATGTGATGAACAATAAAAAATATTATCACAGCTCATTGCTGGTTATGAATGCATTAAGCCTGAGTATCTTGCTTACAAGTGGTCATGCCATGGCTTTAGAAGTGATGCATGATGAAGCTTTGCGAAATGTAAATGGTCAAGATGGTGTGCATATCTCGACAACATTGACTGAAGCCAATATGGAACAGGTCTATTGGCAAGATCAAGCAGGTCGTGGCAGTAGTGGAGCAACCAATAATACATTGCAGGCAACAGCAGATAATGTCTCTATTCGAAAAAGTAATGTATCTAATCAAACATTAGGGGCAGATATTAAAATTAATGCTGGAAGCAATGCGAACCAAGTAGGTTTAGACTTCAATGCCAGTGTGACACCTGCTTTAGTGACCATGAATAATCTCAGAATTTGTGATAACGAGAGTTCAAGCCGTTGTAGTTTTTCAATGGGTCAATTGGCTTTACAAACCACTTCGAATACTGATTTATCGCTTAGAACGATTCACGGATTATTCAGCAAAGAGAATCTTAGCGAAATCGCACTAGGGATTAAAAATGCCAATATCTATTTAGGGCAGACTGACGCACGAAACCAACTCAACCAACTTGTTTTAAACAACTTCAATTTCAACTTCAAAGCACGTGGTGCCATGTTTGTGGATGAAGTTGAGGGATTGAGAATGCAGTCGAATACACGTACAGGGTCGACAGATAATGTTGCCGGTATGAGTAGTACCCCTAATGATAATTTGGGTTATGTGGATTTAAACCGTGTTGCAAATTCGGCTTCAAAAAAAGCAGGATTTATTAACACAGGAACCTATGGCAATGGTAAGTCAGGTGCTGAGGGTGAAACAACAAACTCAGGTCTAAATATTGAAGTAATGTTGAATAAGAACGTGAGTTCAAATGATCCATATGCTTTAAATAGCAATACGAATAATCCCCAAGGAGCTAAAGGTCTCATCCGTGTAGGTGCCAGCGGGCGAATGGTCAATTCATCGTTGCAATTTCGTGGTACAAAAGGCAATGAAAGTGTTTTAGGAAATGCCAATAGTCCAACGGCTTCATCAAGTAATAGTGTGATTGGTGATTCTGGAATTGGATTCCGTATGAAAGCTGACTTTACCAAAGACAATGATTCAATGCTCGGAAGTGATGGACAAGCAACGACTTTAGAAATTGGTGGGGCAGGTCTAAATGCATACGGTTTTGAGTTTAGTAACTTAACAGGGTTAAGACCAAATACTCGAGCATCTTTTGACAGTGGTAATGTGTATCTCAATTTAGCCGATACAAAGACACTGCGCTTACCTGAAAACGAAGTGTTCCAAAAAAGTCGTTTTGGTAATGGAAGTTATTTAACCTTAGCAACTGATTATCAGCACCAAATTCATAATGCAGTAACAGGTGATAATCCATACAGCTTGATTGCTGCGATTCGTGGTGCTGAATTTCAGTCTATTTCCCGCCGTGGACGTTTTACCAATAGTGCAGGAACACCAGCAGCTAACTTGTTTGCGAATACAAATGTTAAAAATGAGTGGGGCTTGGCACTACCTTTTTATAATCTAAATGCCAATCTTGCTTTATATGGGACATCGGTTCGTGCAGATCAAGCTTTTTATTACACTTTAGCAGGCTCCGATGTTGTTAAAAACATGATTGCTACAGCGGGTAATACCTCAAGAATTGGTTTGTCTTTTGCACTGAGTACTTCTGGTGTAGATCGCGCTAATAGTCAACCACTAGGCAATAAAACCACGTCAATTTTAGTGGTTGATGGCGGTAAGGTGGGCAGTGGAGATACGGCAACATCAACCGATTACTATATGGGTTTACGTAATATTGATCTGTACGCGAAGGGTACAGGAAATATGGGCGTAGAAAATGGTAGTGTAAATGTCAGCTTGCGCGATATGTTGATTGTTCTATCAACAGAAGTTGCTGCGGGATATCTGCCAGGTACGATTTATAAAACCTGTAAATTAAATAGTGGAGCAGCAGGATGTGCTACGCGAAGTTCATCACCAGACAACAATTTTGCTTTAGCTGATGATGTGATGTTTGTGGTGAAATCACGTCTTGGTGGTGATGTTGATTTTTCTTTAATTCCAAATAATGCTGCTGAAGATGGTCAGAACTTAACTTTTGTAGGTGAATTAGAGCTGAAAGGTGACAATAACACCTTGCAAATTACCGATCCTCATAATGGTTCAACACTTGGTTTAGACCGTTTGACAGGTAAAATTGCATTTAATAATGCATTGGTTGTTAGTAAAGATCACAATGGTGCGGGACAATTTGGTGTGAATGCTGCCTTGATGTTCAATCCTCAAAAGACAACTTCAGGTGTTTTTAGAGCAAGAGACATCAACTTCTATCCGCCAACTGTAGGTGCTGGCGCTCGTTTAGGTGAATTGGCTATTACTGGCGGTCGCTTGAATAGTGAATTGCGTATTACACCTCGAAATTAATAAGTAAAAATGGAAAGTTGAGGGATAAACTCATGAATATGATAAAAACAAAACGATTCAGTTTACTTATTTTGACTGCTGCGGTCGGTTTTCCATGTTTTGCTATGCAACCATTAGATGATCAGTCTCTTTCATCTACTACTGGTCAAGATGGGATTAGTATTGGTATTGGAATGGATAAGATCGAGTTCACACAGGCTGCGATCATTGATCAAGACGGAATTAAAGATCCAATATTAGGAAAAAATTATTCACAAGCTGCTGGCTTAGTGGTCGCAGGTCCAACTGGTAATCCAATTCAGGTTCAATTTTTAGGTTATACCCCTGGTTCGTCTACAATCAATGCAAAAATTGATACAGATGGAGGCAATGGCACGCCATTTGCCAATATAAGTATCACTTTTGCGGAGCAAATTACGGGGTTTAAATTGAGTCCATTCGCACTCTATATCGCCAGCAGTAATCAGGTGTCTAGTGCTACACAAACTAAATCGATTTATAATGATCTAAAGCAATTGGTGCCCGGTGTCGCTAAAATTTTAGAAATAGGCAGTGCTGATCGAAACTTTGAAATTACATTAAATCAATCCCAACGTCCTCAGATCAATGTTCAATTAGGAAATGTGCCTCAAGGCTACATGGTCCAGTTTGGAGGCGCAATTCAATCAATCTGTGGCACAGGCTCAGGCTGTCCTATTGCATTCGTATCTGGTAATTCTTCTGCAAAATTCGATTTTCAGGCTAAAGCTACTGATCAAAACAATGGTTTTTCATTATCTGGTTTCCATGCAGGTGTTGCACCTTCAGGTATTTACATCGGAAATACAGGACAATCTAGTAAAATGAATGTTGGTCTCAACAAGGTGATGTTGGGACGTGAGGGGGCGAGTAGTCCGACGGTCTTTAATGGTTTAGCGAATGGCTCAATGGGGAGCTTTGGGGCTATTGGTACATCTGTGAAAGATTTGAAAGTGAATATCAATGGTCTATAAAAAATCCCGCGAATAGCGGGATTTTTTATGCTCAAATTATTGGGCGATTTTAGCGAGTATTTCTTCTTTACTCAGGTTGCTTGATTCAGTATCAGAACGACCTTTGTACTCAAAAGTACCAGCATCTAAACCTTTTTCACCGATAACAATACGGTGCGGAATACCTGTAATTTCGATATCAGAGAATTTAACGCCTGGTCGTTCATCACGGTCATCTAAAAGCACGTCATAACCAGCAGCTTGAAGTTCTGCATAAAGTGCTTCAGCAGCCTCTACAGTACGAGGAGATTTATGAGCATTCATCGGAACGATTGCGACATGGAAGGGTGCGATAGCAGCAGGCCAAATAATTCCTTTTTCATCGTAATTTTGTTCAATGGCAGCCGCGACTACGCGAGTCACCCCAATACCATAACAACCCATTGTTACAGTGAATGGTTTACCATCCTTACCTAATACTTTGCAGCCCAAAGCTTCAGAGTATTTTTGACCTAATTGGAAAATATGACCAACTTCAATACCACGTTTAATTTGAAGTACACCTTTACCATCTGGAGATGGATCTCCCTCAACAACATTGCGAAGATCATAAATTTCAGTGAATTGAGCATCACGCTCCCAGTTCACACCCGTCGCATGTTTGCCTGATTCGTTTGCACCTGCAACAAAATCAGACAATACTGACGCTGCTCGGTCAACGATGACATTAATCCCTTTTTCGACTAAACCTTGAGGACCAACAAAACCAGCGGTTAAGCCTAAAGCACTCAGTTGTTCTTCAGTTGCAAATGCAAGTGGTGATGCAATCAGCGGATGTTTCTCAGCTTTGATTTCGTTTAGCTCATGGTCACCACGAAGGAACAGTGCCACGACAGGCGCAGTTTTACCTTCTTCAGCGACTCCTTGTACCAACAAAGCTTTGACAGACTGTTTTGCATCGGTACCTAAGAAAGCAGATACATCAGCTATAGTCTTTTGATTTGGTGTTTCAATAATTTTTAATTCTTGAGTTGGTGTAGCACGTTCACCTACAAGAATCGCTTCAGCCATTTCAATATTGGCTGCATAATCTGATTCAGTTGAGAATGCAATATCGTCTTCACCGCTTGATGCCAATACATGGAATTCATGCGAACCTGAACCGCCAATTGAACCTGTATCCGCCTGTACTGGACGGAAGTCTAAACCTAAACGAGTAAAAATACGGCAATAGGCATCGTACATCGTTTCGTAAGTTTCTTGTAATGAAGCTTGATCTGCATGGAATGAGTAAGCATCTTTCATCACGAATTCACGAGAGCGCATAACGCCAAAACGAGGACGCACTTCATCACGGAATTTAGTTTGAACTTGGTAAAAATTAGCGGGTAATTGTTTATAACTTTTGAGTTCGTTACGTGCTAAATCAGTAATGACTTCTTCATGTGTAGGACCGAGAACAAAAGGGTTGTTGTGACGGTCATTAAAGCGTAAAAGTTCTGGACCATATTGCACATAGCGACCAGATTCTTCCCATAAACTTGCTGGTTGGGTCACAGGCATCAATACTTGTAGTGAACCAGCACGGTCCATTTCTTCGCGAACAATCGCTTCGACTTTATTTAACACACGTACGCCCATTGGCAACCAAGAATATAATCCTGAAGCCAATTTACGAATCATACCCGCACGAAGCATCAGCTGATGAGAGATTACTTCAGCATCACTTGGGGTTTCTCTTAACGTTGCAAATAAAAAGCGACTCGCGCGCATGGAATTTGTCCTAATAATGAGCGTTAAAGCATAAGATTATACGATAAAAAATGAGGTGAGCATTTTGAATGACACCTCATGACAATTCTCTACATTATGACATGAATTTTCGTGTTTGACGCACCATAAAATTCTTAAAGTCATCTAAGTAAGTAAAGATAACGGGAACCACAACTAAGGTCAGCAGGGTGGATGTAATGACGCCCCCAATGACAGCATGCGCCATCGGAGCACTTTGTTCACCTCCTTCACCCAAGCCTAATGCCAATGGCACCATACCCATGACCATCGCACTCGTGGTCATCAGAATGGGTCTAAGTCGTGTTTTACCTGCAGCAATAATGGCATCAAAACGTGTCTCACCGCGATCAATAGCTTTCTTAATAAAGTCAATGAGGAGAATCGCATTCTTGGTTACTAATCCCATTAACATGATGATGCCAATAATGGAGAATAAATTCATTGTTGAGTTAAATAAGAATAATGCAAGGAATACTCCGACCAATGACAATGGTAATGAGGCCATGATCGCCGCAGGATGAATAAAACTATTGAATTGAGAGCCTAAAACAATATAGATAAATACAATAGAAAGTGTAACGGCTGTAACAGCGTACCCAATCGATTCTTCCATATCTGCGTTTGCACCTTGTGTTTCAAAACCATAGCCAGCAGGCATCTCGAAGTTATCTTGCAATGCTTTAATATCTCGACCAATATCACCTGCAGGTCGACCTGAAGTATTGGCTTCAACCATGACTTCACGTGCTAAATCACGACGGTTGATTTGAGATGCACCATAACTTTCTTGTGTGCTTGTTACGCTTGAGAGCGGAACCAAGATAGGTTGATTATTCGCATCCACTTTTTGCGATTTTAAATATAAATTATTGATGTCACTTGGAAGCGTACGTTGATCTTCAGAGAGGCGCAAATTGACATCATAGGTTTCACCTTTTTCGTCTTTCCACGTCGTTACATCATCACCAGCAAGGAGAGGGCGGATCACATTGGCAATTTGGCTGACTGATAATCCTAAATCGTTTGCAAGTACACGATTTACATGCACTTCAAGGGTAGGTTTAGGCTCTTTGAGCGAGCTTTCTAAATCGACGACACCATCAATTTTTGCCATTTCCACCATGAAACGATCAGAAATTTTTTGTAATTCATCTAGCTCAGGTCCTTTGATGGAAATCATGACAGGCTTTTGACCACCAGACACAGTTTCATCTGCTGAAGCAATAGAGGTGAGGGTAATACCCGCCACTGTTTGTAGTCGATCACGAAACTCATTGGTTAAATCAGTCAGTGTCTGAGAGCGCTCTTGACGAGGACTTAAACTGACTCGGATGCTTACATGGTTTTTCCCGCGATCAGTCACCCCATTAATAACGCCGTACGTTCCTTTAACTTCTGGATGCTGTCGAATAATAGATTCAACTTGTTTTAACTTTGCCTGAGAGTATTCGAGTGAAGCATCTACGGGCGTTTCAAATTTGATCCGAATTTCACCTTTATCTGGAACAGGTACAAACTCTGTTCCCACCATTTTCGATAGCGCGAGCGCGCCAAACAGTGAAGCAACAGCAACGACAATTGTTAGAAAGCGGAATCTTAGTGCCAGTTTTAGCAGCTTCTCGTACACTTCATTTAATGAATCAAGTTTATTTGAGATCCCATTGAAGAAGCGTTTCAATGCGCTCGGTTTTTTATTTGGATGATGACGTTCAGCCCAGTGAGCTGAGAGCATTGGATCGAGCGTAAAACTGACAAACATTGAGATCAGTACAGCGGTACTTACTGTCACGCCAAATTGGTAGAAGAAACGACCGATAATACCGCCCATGAATGCAACTGGTAAGAACACCGCAACAATGGTCAAAGTGGTTGCGAGAACTGCCAGCCCAATTTCTTTGGTTCCATCTAAAGCAGCAGTCACATGATCTTTCCCCATATCAGCATGGCGGACAATATTTTCACGTACCACAATTGCATCATCAATAAGAAGACCAATACTTAAAGACAGGGCAAGAAGAGTCATCATATTGATGGTAAAACCAAAAGCCCAAATGAACGTTAATGTGCCGAGTAGGGCGATTGGCAGGGTAAGGCCTGTAATAATCGTCGATCTAAATGAACCTAAAAACAGTAGAACGATGACAACCGCAAGTACACCACCTTCAATAATTGTACGGGCAACATCACCAATACTTGCTCGTATGCCTCGAGATGTATCGACAACTACTTTCAATGTTGTCCCTTGCGGGAGTTGTTGTTCTATACGGTTTAGTGTTTTATAAGCCGCATCTACAACATCAATTACATTTGAATCAGAGCTTCTGAGAATATCCAACGCGACAGCATTTTGACCGTTAATGAATGCACTCGACTCGAGTTCAGCTTGGCTGTCGTAAATTTCAGCTACTTGTTTTAAGTAGATTGGCGTGCCATTTTTACTCGCGACGATGAGATCCCCAAAGGATTGGGGATGAATTACTCTTGATTTAATTTCAACAACCAGCTCTGAATTTGACTGTTTGAGTGTGCCCCCAGGGACTTCAATGTTTTCGCCTTTTAGTGTGTTAATGACTTGATCAACGCCAACACCAAGACTTTGTAATTTTTGTGGATTAACTTCAATACGAATTTGACGCTGCGAGTCACCTAGCAGGTTAACTGTACCTACCCCACGAACAGTTCTCAATTGAGGAACAATTTTTTGATCTAAATAAGAGCTGAGCTCTCGGAGTGACATATTCTCAGACTCAAATACCACCGACATGATGGCACCTGCGGAAGGATCATAGCGCTCAACAATAGGATCAGTAATTTCATCACGAAATTCAGCTGTCACTGGCGCAATTTTGTCTCGAATATCTTGAGCTGCAACGGTTGAAGGAACATCCAAATTAAACTCAGTGATAATTGTAGAGAGTCCTTCACTTGACTGCGATATCACTTGTTTAACACCTGAGATCGTATTGATCTGATCTTCCATCTTTTTGGTAATTTCAGATTCAACAGTTTCAGGAGAAGCACCTGGATAAGTGGTATACACGACCACAAATGGGAAATCGACATCAGGGAATTCTTCAACTCCCATTCGTTGCCATGATGATAAGCCCAATACCATCAGGCATAGCATCATCATGATCGTAAAGACAGGATATTTCACACTGATTCGAGTTAACCACATAGTTCAGATCCTGTCTTACTTTGAAGCAATTGAGACTGTTTTATTTAAGTCATCATTGTTAAACTTAATTCTACTGATGTAATCCGTTGGCTGAAGACCACTGATCATTGCAATATTCTCGTTGGGTTGTCGATCCAAAATTTGAATATTGGCTTTCTGAATTTTCTGATCACGGATGATCCACAAATAAGGTTTGCCATCTGCATCTTGAATAGTATCAAGCGGAACTTTTTGTCCTTGAATCTGCTTTGTATCTAAGATGAAACCTTCGACAAAAGCACCAATACTCAGTGAATTGATTGATTCATTCGGTTGAGCAAAAAACTCAACCTGACGACTGATTTGATCGGCCATTGGGGAAATGCGTGTTAACTTGGCAGTATAATTTTGGGTAGCCCCTTGAATTTTATATTCAATGTTGTTTCCAATGTTGAGCGCATGTTGAGATTCGACAGGGAGTTTTGCTTGAATCTCCAATTTTTGTGGATCTACGATTTCAAATAATGTTTGACCCATTGAAACGGTTTGACCAGGTTCGACTTGACGTTTGGTAATTACGCCAGAAATGGGGCTACGAATTAATCCATCAGCATCGGCTTTCAGTGCGATATCCACATTTGCTTGCTGAGCTCGTACAGTTTCGAGTTGAGCTTTATGCTCCACTTGACTTTGTTCATATTCAACCTTAGAAATAAATCCTTGATCATAAAGTCGTTTTTTTCGAGTGACCATATTTGCAGCTTGTTGTGCCTGCGCTTGTGCAGAAGCAAGATTAGCGCGAGCTTGTGCGAGTCGGGCTGCATTATCTTGATTATTTAAACGTACCAAGACTTGTCCTTTACTCACCCTTTCACCAACTTGTACAGAGACTTGACTAGCAGTGGCAGTCACTTGCGCTTGAATTGTACTTTGATTCACAGCGCGTATGGTGCCTGTGAAAGCAAATTTCAGATTTGAGACTCCATTTTCAACTTTGACTAAGTCCTGTTGTATTAATTCAATTTTTTGAGGGGTAGATGAGGTTGGCTGTACACTTTCGTCATTTTTTTGACAAGCGGCTAAAAGACAACTCGTACACAGCGTTCCTAATACGAGATATTTCTTAAACTGACTGCTGTGTAGAGTCGCATTCGGCATGTGATAATTCCTTTCCATTCAGACAAACTCTTCTTTATTCAAGAGTTTTTAAGCGCTTGATAATATTGTCGTATTGTGACTGAGTATTTCGATAGTTTGTTTGTAAAGATTCAATATTTTTTTGGATATTACTCATATTCTGCGCATTATAAGTGATTCGATCTTGTAAGTTTTTAGGGACAGGATTCCCTTTTTTGATATAGGTCTGTTCCTGCTTTTTAAACAATATTCGATCTTGCTCCAGTTGTTGGTACTGTTGTTTTTGAAAGGTGATTTGTTTGTTGATGTTTTTCAACATATCATCACGTTTGTTCGCAGCCACTTTACTAGAACCATAAGCACGTTTTAAGCGTAGATCTTGTTCATGTTGTTTGGCTTGTTGCGTACGTACAGCACTTTGTTGCTGTTCTTTATCGGCATCATAAGGTCGATTTTTTTTAATCACTTGCATATTACGGTCAAGTGCTTCATAACCGTGACGAATATGCTCGGGTGTTACCGAGCTACTAATATTAGCTACGCCATTTTTATCATAATAACGATACCAAGACGGTTTGGTCACTGTGGTATTAGCAATTGCTTCACTGATAAATAAACCAAATGTCATCATGATCACTAAGAATGTTTTATGATGAAGATGCTTTAACCCAATTCTTGATTTGTGCGAAAGATTAAACATTGGAATTGGCCCCCGTGATATCAATTCAATTTTTTAATTTTTGCTTTTAATAACAAGCATTTTATGTGGTTTTGGTGAATTTATAAATATAAACCGTTAAATAATTTACGCTTAATCTGATTCACCCTTAAATTCTATGAAGCTTTGTGACACAATCTCTCCGCGAGTACTCAACTGCATTGAAAATCAATGTAATGTTATGTTAGAAAATAATGGTTATTCTCTAAATTAAGCGTTTCATTTTTCTTTAAATCTCATCTCAGGAAGGATCATTCAATGGATGATAATCTGCAAAATATTAAAGTGATGGTCATTGATGATTCAAAAACGATTCGTCGGACCGCAGAAACTTTATTACAGCGTGAAGGATATGACGTTGTAACTGCAGTAGATGGATTTGAAGCATTATCTAAAATTGCTGAAACTCGACCTGATATTATTTTTGTAGATATTATGATGCCACGTTTAGATGGGTATCAAACGTGCGCACTGTTAAAAAACTCACAAAATTTCCAACATATTCCAGTGGTCATGTTATCCAGTAAAGATGGTATGTTTGATCAGGCAAAAGGACGAGTTGTTGGATCTGATGAATACCTCACGAAACCATTCAGTAAAGATGAGCTATTGAATGCGATTCGTAAACTTGTCGCTTCACGTTAAGTACTGGGAAAATAAAATATGACACGTATCTTAGTGGTAGATGACTCTCCAACAGAAATGTTTAGATTTAAAGAAATTCTGTCCAAAAATGGCTATGAAGTGCTAGAAGCAACCAATGGTGCAGATGGTGTTACCTTGGCGCAAGCAGAGCAACCAGATCTTGTACTTATGGATGTGGTGATGCCTGGTGTGAATGGATTTCAAGCGACGCGGCAAATTGCAAGAGCTGATGTAACGAAGCATATTCCAGTTGTCATTGTCAGTACCAAAGATCAGGATACGGATCGAATTTGGGGCAAAAGACAAGGCGCTGTCGATTACCTAATCAAACCTGTAGATGAATCAAGATTACTTGATGTCATTCAGCAATATTTGAATACAGGCACAGCATGATCACTCAAGATGAAAGTGATCAACAACACTGGTTAACGCAAGCCAGTAATGCTAATTCGGCTCAAGCAAATGAGTACCGTGATGTGCAAAATCAGGACCTCTGGTCTGGTGTATGTTTTAAAGTTGAGCAGCAGCAATTTATTACCCCACTTGGTGATATTGCGGAGGTTAGCCCTTTACTGAGCATTACCTCATTACCACTTACGCCGCCGTGGTATTTAGGTTTGGCGAATTTGCGAGGTCGAGTACTGTCCGTATTAGATCTAAAGCAATTTGCTTTGAGTAAATCAACACAATTACACGCTAATGTTAAAATTTTATGTTTTAACGTGGGGCAAGACTGTGTTGGATTGCTTGTGGATGAAGTCCTTGGTGTAAAACATTATAAGAATAATACCTATAGCACCAGTTCGGATTTGATCGCAGAACCATATAGATCGTTTTGCCAAGGTTATTTTCTCGATCATTCAACACCTGTAGCTGTGCTGATGATGAGTCTGCTATATGAGCATGATCGTCTAAAGCACATGTTCACATCAAATTCAATTTAATGTGTAGTCAGCAATAGTTTTTTGGGGGAGCTGAGTGAGTTTACGGTTAAAAAAGACCAGTCGGAATGTGAATGATTCAGATTCCAACACACAGGGATGGAAAGCTTCACTTAAGTTAAAACTTGAACAGTTTTCAGAGCTGTTTGGGCAATCTGCCCAAACGAAGTCTTATTTAATCATGGCTATTATTAGCCTCGTTTGTGCTTTTCTGATTTTATTGTTTCTTATGTTTAATCTCCCACGCACGGTAGAGCAAAGTCGTGGGGTGGGGGAACTGAAATATCTCAATCAAATGATGATTATTCAGACTCAACAGTTTGAGGATAATCCTACAGATTACACATTACAGATTCTCAAAAACTCTCAGCTTATTTTTAGTTCACAACTTGAAAATGTAAAATCAGTTTATTTTTATAGTCCGGCTTTAAATGAAGTAGATCGACTATGGTTAGAGTCTCAAAGCAATATCACGGAGTCTCAGTTACAAAAAATTCAAGTAGCCCTCAATGAAATTCGCACAGGTTCTACGTGGTTACTGATTTTACTGTCACTCTTATTGTTGATTAGTTTATCGAGCTTCACCTTTGCAGTGATTAAACTTTTTATTTTGAGAAGCCAAGAAGATCGTCTGCGTTTGATGGAGCTAGTGGATAAAGATAAGAAGAATCAAACGGCGATTTATCGGCTTTTAGATGAAATTGGGGATTTAGCTGAAGGCGATTTGACCAAATATGCTGCGGTTTCTGCAGATTTTACGGGGACAATCGCGGATTCAATTAATGTAGCGATAGATCATTTGCGTGATTTGGTGATGAGAATTAATCAGGCTTCTCAACAAGTTACCCAATATATTCATCAAACTCAGCACATGAGTTCACAATTGGCGCAATCTTCAGAGCTGCAAGCTCGTGAAATCCAAAATACATCGCTCGCCATTCATGACATGGCGGACTCAATTGATCACGTTTATGAAAATGCAGCGCAATCTGCAAAAGTTGCTCAGCGTGCTGTACTTATCGCAGCGAAGGGTGGGGAAGTGGTTGAACGATCAATAGATGGAATGGATCAAATACGAGGGCAGATTCAAGAAACATCTAAAAAAATTAAAAGGCTGGGTGAATCTACTCAAGAGATTGGAAACTTTGTTGCAACCATTGAAGACATTGCAGGGCAAACGCATCTGTTGGCTTTAAATGCAGCCATTCAAGCCGCAATGGCAGGCGATGCTGGACGAGGTTTCGCTAGTGTTGCTGATGAGGTGCAGCGTTTAGCTGAACGTTCAACTGCTGCGACCAAACATATTGAGATATTGGTAAAAAATATTCAATTAGATACGCATGAGGCCGTTCGCTCTATGGAGCA
Source organism: Acinetobacter sp. ANC_7635 (assembly GCF_056779945.1). Lineage (NCBI taxonomy): Bacteria > Pseudomonadati > Pseudomonadota > Gammaproteobacteria > Moraxellales > Moraxellaceae > Acinetobacter > Acinetobacter sp. ANC_7635. The sequence goes on from NZ_JBWYIS010000013.1 coordinate 69,691, forward strand.
AACAACTTCTGAGGTGGTTAAGGGGACTGGACTTGCTCAAGATGCAGGAGCAGCACTTGCAGATATTCAGTTGATTTCAAAACAGTTGGCTCAACTGATTGCGAATATTTCAGCATCCTCAAAAGTTCAGTCAGCTGCTGCGGGTCAAATTGCGAAAACAATGTCGCTTGTGCAAGATGTCACACGAGAAAATCATGCTTCAACCTTAGATACTGCTCAATCGATAGCAGAACTCACTCAAATGGCTGATTCTTTAAGGAAATCAGTTGCAAACTTCAAATTACCTGAGTGATTGAGCCATGAAAAATAATAATCCTAATAAAATACAATTATATCTTTCAGAAGCACTCTATCGTGCATATGTCGATATGCAGCTTCCTCAGGATGAATTAAATTTTGAAGATGAGGAGCTTATTACCACCTTTGCTGAAGAGCTTAAGGAATTACTTCTAGAAATATCAGAAAATCTTCAAGTCTTATCGAATGATTTAGAACAGTTAAATATTTGGCAAGCATTGCGCCGTAATTTTCATACCTTAAAGGGTTCAGGTCGAATGCTTGGATTCAACTCAGTTTCTGAGCTTGCATGGACCGTTGAGACAATACTGAATATTAGGCTTGATCAGCAACGTTCATGGAGTCAACTGGTCCTTGAGTATGTTGAGCTGATCTCTCGTATATATCGCTACATCATTGTGCCTAGTTTAACAGTGAAACAAGCGATTCAATTAGATGTTAAACCTCTATTGCTTTTAGGTCGGCAATTAGAACATTCAAATACCATAGATCAATCATTGCATCCTTTGTTGGCGATCAACGCTCATCTCACACAGCTTGATCTAGATTTCGGGATTGAATGTCACTCTTTGAGTGATTCCAATTCACTCTCAGCAGCCACATTTGAGGATACTCAAATATGGGATAACGAGGTTCTGCAAAGTTTTTATGCTGAGGCTTCAGAACAATTGAAATCCCTGCAAGATATGTTGGATAAATCCAATCAACAATTTCAGGTGGATACGCTTGCACGTGTTGTCCATTCTCTCAGGGGGAGTTCTGCAATTGTTGGACTTGAGAAAATTGAAGTATTGAGTCAGTCATTCGAAAAAATAATACAACGTAATCCATCTCTTGATACCAACAATAAAGAATTGCAAGCGCTCACAACGCAGTATATTGATTTAATCCAGTATTACTTAGAAAGCTTGCAAACAACAGGTGACAACATAACGAGACAACAACAGTTTCAGGCATTAGAGCATACTTTTTTAATCGCATTGAGAGACTTCTCAGAACAGATTACACAGAACGATCCAAATCTTGATCCGCAAGAGTTACTCAAGAAAATTGTAGATTTGGGTGTAGAAGATGTTTTCCTTATCGATACCTTTGTACAAGATGGTATTTCTAACCTCTTTAGCTCTACACGTACTACTGAACGTTCGAGCTTACTGAGTCAACAACTCAGTTCAATTGCTAAATTTGCCATTAAAGTTGATTTTGATCTCCTTCGAAAAATTTCAGAAATTTTGAGTTCAATTCACTCCAACATTGCAAGAGAACCGAATTCAATTGCCTACTCAAATGTCCACCGAGTTTTACAACAAGGGCATGAAAAACTCTTAGAAATATTTGATGAACTTGCTATAGGTCAATTGGCTCAAAATAATGAGGCTTCTCAGCAACTATTAGATGATTTAAAACAACTTAATCATGAATACTTCAGTTTTTCCAATCAATCGAATTGTAGTGGTACTATAGAGCAGGAGAGCGAAGTATCTGCTCGATCCTTAGATGAAACAATTCTGACATTACTCAATATAGATTACGCACTCAAAGATTCAGCGAAAGCAAAACAGGGCTTAGATCGTGAAGTAAGTGGTTTTTTTGTCGAGGAAGCGGAAGAAATCTTGTCTCAAATCGAAGACTTGTTCAATGCATGGTTAGAGTATCAAGAAGATGCTACGTGTATCCAAAAAATTATGCGGCAATTGCACACGTTGAAAGGTGGTGCATACATGTTGCAAGCAGATTACTTTGCAAATCTAATCCATGAGCTTGAATCTTTATATCTTCAACTCATTTCAGAGCAACAAATTGATATAAAAAGTTTCATTATTTTGATTAAAGCCTTACAGCAGGATTTGGTACGGCGTGTCAATATCATTAAAGTTGAGTCTGTTGATTATCCGATGGAGCAGGCATCAAGGCTTATTCAGGGTTTAATTGAGCTTGGACATTTAAATCTTAAGGGTGGTGACTCGAAGCTGAACTTAGTACATTCGATGCAAAATGATATCACTCACCATATGTCTTCAGATTTTAGTATTCATTCAACTTTATCAGCGGACCTTGAAACCAATTTAAGTGATTTAGTCACTCCGCATAATAATTCATCAAAGTTTGACTCTTCTTCCATTCAGCAAAACTCACATCAGAATGAACCATCTAACGCTAAGGAGAGTGTTTTACCGCCTCCAATGAGTGGTAATTTGCAAAAGTTTGTGCAATCTGCCGTAGCGAACGAGACACTTTCAGTCTCTACTGCTGTAATTGAAGCAACCCTTAATTTGATTGGGGAGGATTTGATTCAACGTTCGCAAGTCGAAGTAGAATTAAAATCATATCGGTCAAATTTGGTAGAAATGGATCAAACCATTCAGCGCCTTACTTCACAATTGAGACGGATGGAAGGGGAATTAGAATCCCAAATTTTATTACAACGTAGATCATATAATTCCGCCGAGCATGGATTTGATCCCTTAGAAATGGATCAATATTCATCACTTAATCAACTCTCAAAATCAATATCAGAGTCAACATCAGACTTGTTAGATATCAGAAACTCTCTGCATGAAAAGCTTCAATCTGCAGAAAGTATATTGATTCAGCAGGCAAGAATACAAAACAACATCCAACACTCGTTGATGCGTACTCGTGTCGTACCATTCAAGACGATACAAATGCGTCTTGAACGTTTATGCAAGCAACTTTCGATGAATCTGAATAAATCTGTTCAGTTACAGATTGAACATGCAGACATCGAATTAGATCGTAGTATTCTTGAAAAGTTGATCACCTCACTTGAGCATATTCTGCGTAATGCGATTGATCATGGAATTGAGTCAGCAGAACAGCGGTTGAAATTAAATAAACCTGAACAAGCAGTCATGCAACTGACACTGGTGAATCATCACAATGAGCTGAGTATTTTGATCAAGGATGATGGTCGAGGAATTGATTCACAAGAGATTAAGCAAAAAGCTGTTGAATTTGGTTGGCTCAATACTGAACGGGAATATTCTGAAACTGAACTATTACAATTGATTTTTAGACCAGGCTTTACCACTGCTGCAAAATTAACAACGGTTTCAGGACGTGGTGTCGGTTTAGATGTCGTAAAAAGTGAAATACAGGCACTGGGTGGGCATGTTCATGTTACTTCGGAAAGAGGACAAGGAACTTGTTTTGAAATCAGAATTCCTAAATCTTCAATTATTACTGAAGCCTTGATGGTAAAAGTTGCAGATCAATTCTTTGCCTTACCATTACATCAAATACAACGTGTTGAAATGATTGATAGACATGATTTAAATCACGCGAAACAACAGAGTCAGTTGTTGAGGGTGCATGAAGCAAGTTATCAATTAAACGATTTGGCTGACTTCGTGTTGTTAAATCAAAATATAAAAAGAAACTCACCATATTCAGAAACCCAAAAAGTTCCAGTGATTTTGGTGAATATGCACCAGTCTCAACCTGTGGCTTTATTCGTTGATGAAGTCTTAGGAACTAATTCACAAATTATTGTGAAACAGACTGGGAGGCTGATCCATCAAATTGATTATCTCAGCGGTGTAACCATTATGGGCAGTGGAGAAATTTGCCCAATTTTAAATGTAAATCGTGTGGTTCAATATCTCACTCAGGAGGATTGGTCTGTACATCTAGAGTCGAAGCTCTCAAATTTAGAGCATGACAATGAAGCACCTACGATTTTAGTGGTTGATGATTCGGTCACAGTTCGAAAAGTAACATCTAAACTACTTGAGCGTTATGGTTACCAGATTGTCACAGCTATAGATGGTATTGAAGCACTTGAACATTTACAGCATTCAACACCTGCCTTAATGTTAATTGATGTTGAAATGCCAAGAATGGATGGTTTTGAAGTGATGCAATGGCTGAGAAATCAACCACATTTGCAGAACTTACCTGTGGTTATGATCACTTCACGAGTGGGGGATAAGCATAAACAACATGCTCTTGAACTTGGTGTATCGGCTTATATGGGTAAACCTTTCCAAGAAGCAGTGTTGATTGAGCAGATCAATCAGCTTTTAAAACAGGATTGAAGTATTTTAAGCGAATTAAAAAAGGATGCATTTGCATCCTTTTTTATATTTCATTGCTCTTAAATTTTAATGTTATGCCAATAGCTCAATTAAGATTTTTTCATAAATTTCAGCCAAAGGTTCCAAATGTGCGATTTCAACATGCTCATTAATCTGGTGGATCGTGGCATTAAGTACTCCCAGTTCGAGTACCTGAGCTCCAGTTGGTGCGATAAAGCGACCATCTGATGTACCACCACTGGTTGATAATTCTGTTGTCGTGCCAGTCACATCCAAAATCGCTTTTTTGGCAGCATTGACGAGCTCTCCAACAGGGGTAAGGAATGGTAAACCTGATAATGTCCACTCGATATCATACTCAACGCCGTGGCGATCTAAAATTTCATGTGTACGTGCTTTTAATTCATCAGCAGTAACTTCTGTAGAATAACGGAAGTTAAATAATAAGTTCATCGTGCCAGGTACAACGTTGGTTGCACCCGTTCCAGCAGAAATATTCGAGATTTGGAAAGACGTTGCAGGGAAATACTCATTGCCTTGATCCCATTCTGTCTCACATAATTCAGCAATTGCTTTTGAGGCTGTATGAATTGGGTTAATTGCCAAATGTGGATAGGCCACATGCCCTTGCTTACCTTTCACTGTTAAATTGGCATTGAGAGACCCACGACGGCCATTTTTAACAATGTCACCTAAAGTATTCGTACTTGACGGTTCACCGACCAAACACCATGTCATTTTTTCTTGGCGTGCTTCTAAAGTTTCTACAACTTTCACTGTTCCATTGATAGATGGACCTTCTTCATCTGAAGTGATCAAAAAAGCAATCGAACCTTTGTGGTCTGGATGCTTAGCAACGAAACGTTCAGAGGCAATTACCATGGCTGCCAACGCCGTTTTCATATCTGCACTGCCACGCCCGTATAACTTTCCATCTCTAATTTCTGGGGCGAATGGATCGGAGTTCCACGCTTCTAGATTGCCTGTAGGAACAACATCAGTATGACCCGCAAAACAAAACACAGGTGATTCAGTCCCGCGACGAGCCCATAAGTTATCTACATCTTCAAACCGCATATTTTCAATGTTAAAACCAATCTTTGATAATCGATCAGCCATAATATTTTGACAGTTATGATCGACTGGAGTCACTGAAGGTTGGCGAAGTAATTGTAAGCTTAAATCGAGTGTTGCAGATTGGGTCATGGAGAGAAATCGAATTGGTCAAAGTCGATCTATCATAAAGTATGTTGAATTTGATGCAAAATATTAATCATTCAAGGAAATCAAATTTAAATAAAAAAAGCCCTATTAAAAAAATAGGGCTTTTAGCTTCAACTTCGAATTAGTTGTTACGAATTTCGTTTGAAGTTTTTTCAGCAGTATTTGTTACAGTTTCCCCAGCTTTTGAAACGTCTTGTCCAAAACCTTTGAATGTATTACAACCAGTTAATACAAATGCAACTACGAATGAAGCGGCTAATACTTTTTTCATCATTATCTCCAATGATTGTAAATTATTTTGATGCTTAATCAGAATAAAAATTAATCATTTAGAAGAATATGAGAGTTTTATTATCAGAATGTTATTAATTGTATTCGATACATTTTTTTATTACACGAACTACACGTAAGGGAGCTTTAAAGCTGGTTGACGGTACATATAAAACTGATTTGTTTGTACATTGTGATAAAGCCCATTACTCCACCAATGTGCTTCATTTGAAGTCTGACTTGCATTCGGACAAATCCATTCCTGTCTTTCCAGTCGATAAAAAGATGATCGTAATTGATGTCCCCATGTGCCTATACGACGATGTGGGCTGACCCAGTTGGGTAAGGTTTGAAGTTCGGTATGATACGGAAAGTAGAGTTGACCTTTCATCACCGCAATTTTTCGATCAATTTTATAAGTATTGGCTTGAGTAAATTGAAATTGCTTTTGCGTAAAATGATTGAGCTTTCTAAATAGAGTGTCGCTTCGATTTAATCCGTACCAATGTTGAAGTTGAAAGTCTTGTTCTGCTAAATAAAATTTCAGTGCAACTTCCCATTGTTCAATTTCTTGGGTGTGATGATTTAATATCACAAAGTCAATTTCACCCAAAGTATGGCGGCCGTCAATGATTTGAACACTGTGATCTAACAGCGAAAAATCAGCTTGATCGCGTTGATCATCTTGCAGCCAGAACCACATTAAATATTCAAAGCGCAAACCTAGACGCGTACTTTTAAGTTGCTGAATAAAATCAATCAGCTCTTGTGGGTTTTGATCTAGATCATGCAGTCTGGAGATATATTTTTCGTACTGAGTTTGCCAAAATTGTTCATGGTGCAATTCAAAAGGATGAACGATCGTTAATTCTTTAGGCGCAAAACGAATAATATTAGGACTTGCGATGACAAAAGCCAGTTGACGTACAATTGTATGATGAAAGTTCTGCCATGGCTCATAAAAATCAGATTGCACCATTACTCCAACTAGAATTCAAAATTGAAAATAAATTTACAATCAGACACTACCACAAAAGCATATATACTAGTGAGATTCAACTGAATGAGTTGCGGTATGAAAATCGTGTTTTGGCGGAGCTTGGTCATTATTTTTGTGACTCTAGGTTTTATTGGTGCGCTATTGCCAGGATTGCCAACCACAGTCTTTTTAATTCTTGCCGCATGGGCTGCTTCAAAAGGTTGGCCACAGGTTGATGATTGGCTACTCAATCATCCTAAATATGGACCAACACTGCGAAATTGGCGTGAGCATGGCACGGTTCCACGCAAAGCAAAATGGCTCGCCTCGATGATGATGTTGATCAGCGGTATTCTTATGCTTTATACCAATGCTCCTGATTTAGTAAAAATTTTTACGAATCTCACCATGCTAATTGTCGCGATTTGGTTGTGGTTAAGACCTGAATCAAAAAATATTGTTTAAATAAATGATTAAAAATAATTTAACGCTGAGTTTTGTATGAACCCAAATCTTGAAAGTTATACCCTAAGTCAGGCGGATATCCTGATTGATATGGCGAAACAAGTTCTATATGTACCACGTATGAAAAAAAGCTATTTGGTGTCTACTGGATTGAACGGTATAGGTGAACAGGAAAATTCAGGTAAAACACCAAGAGGATGGCATCGCATTGAACAAAAAATTGGCGATGACCACCCAATCAATGCTGTTTTTAAAGCACGTATTTGGACTGGGGAGATCTATGATGTGGAACTTGGTGAGCAATTTCCAGAACGTGACTGGATTCTAACTCGAATTCTTTGGTTAGCAGGTTTAGAACCTGGTTTTAATCAAGGGGAGGGTTGTGATACCTATAATCGATATATCTATATTCATGGTACGCCAGAGTCAGAACCTTTAGGTATTCCTAAATCACATGGATGTATTCGAATGCACAGTGCAGATGTCATTGAGCTATTTGATATATTGGACGAAGGCGCTTTAGTCTATATTTCAGAACAAGAGATCCAATTGGATCAAATTTAAATCAGAATCGTAAAATGTGTTGTGATAAAAACTTTGAATAAAAATAAAAACATATCTCTAATCAGGCAAATAATAGACAAAAAAGCGATTTTTCAAGAGAAATGATCTATTTTTTAATCATTCAAACTGAAAAACTGATAAACCTGTAGAAAAGCGTTTGACAGTATCTGAGGATTCTCTATAATGCACCACACAAACGATGAAGTCGTAAAGGGCGCTTAGCTCAGTTGGTAGAGCGTCTGCCTTACAAGCAGAATGTCGGCGGTTCGATCCCGTCAGCGCCCACCAAGCCTTTACGTTAAGTTTTAGTGCAGCGGTAGTTCAGTTGGTTAGAATATCGGCCTGTCACGCCGAGGGTCGCGGGTTCGAGTCCCGTCCGCTGCGCCACTTTAAACTTAATAGATTGTTTGTACTTTAATAGAGATATTACATAAGTGCAGCGGTAGTTCAGTTGGTTAGAATATCGGCCTGTCACGCCGAGGGTCGCGGGTTCGAGTCCCGTCCGCTGCGCCATTTTATGTAATGACCTTATTAAGGGCGCTTAGCTCAGTTGGTAGAGCGTCTGCCTTACAAGCAGAATGTCGGCGGTTCGATCCCGTCAGCGCCCACCATATTCAAGCTGA
>NZ_JBWYIS010000014.1:0-71362 GCF_056779945.1 Acinetobacter sp. ANC_7635
CCCAATCGCAATGGACCCAGGTCTACGTTTTGCGATCCGTGAAGGTGGTCGTACAGTTGGTGCTGGTGTTGTTGCTAAAGTAACTGCATAAGTATTGATTGTGTGAAAGAAACGCCCCTTTGGGGCGTTTTTTTTTTGGAATCTATAAAATTGTTAGACAATAAGAGTTGTAAGCTGTCCTTAACTGATAATGATGTGACCTATAAGGCATTTATCATAAAAATAATAAATCACTAAGATGAAGTAATGAAAAGAATCATAAAACTAGATTTGGATAGATCCCGAATAGGAGTCCAGCAATGAATGCTAAAGTAAATATTACAAATCGTGCCGGTGCATCATTTCCAGTACGTCGTATGCAATTTGATTTTGATCACGTACCAGAATATTGGATGAATGGTTCAGCAGGATTAACTCATTTCATGACAGCGTTATCTGCATTATTTCCTGCAGGTGAAAAATTCTTTATCGATTCAGTGCGTGCAGTTCGCCAACATCCAGCCATTAAAGATAATGAAGATCTCCAAAAAGAGATTTCAGCATTTATTGGTCAGGAAGCAATGCATACACATGAGCATGCTGGCTTTAATGCATCAGCACAAAAATTTGGTCATGATGTTGCTGCACTTGAAAAAGCCACAGATACGGTCATTCAAACTTTTCGTAAGTCAGCTAGCACCGTTATGAAACCATTTGGTATTTCACAAGAAATGATCGATCTGATGGGAACGACTGCGCTAGAACATTTTACAGCAACCATTGCCTCAGAATTATTGCGTAACGAACATATTCAAGCATTAATGACTGATGAAACAATGGCGACGATGTGGGCTTGGCATGCCATTGAAGAAAATGAGCATAAGGCTGTCGCATATGATGTATTTGAAGGTGTGTTCGGTAAAGGAATCAAATCTTATCTTGCTCGAACATCTTCTTTAGTGGCAGCAATGGTTGTGCTATTCATGGTGCAGACTTATTTTGTAGCGCGTTTATTGAAAGACGATAAACAGTTAAATATTGCATCTTTGAAAGATATCTATACCTATGGATATAGTCCATCTAAAGGCATTATTTCTGGTATGGGTAAGGAAATGTTGGCTTATTTTAAACCAGGCTTCCATCCGAATGATTTGGATACCGTGGGTTTATTGGCAACATGGAAAGCAAAACTCGGTTTTTAAGTATTTACTTTTGTGCATTCGGGCAGCGTAAGCTGCCTTTTTTTATTTCATTTATTTTCGAACTTTCTATAATGTACTAACTTAAAAAATGCAATGTAATGATTATGATTCGACCGATGCTGACATCAGATGTTGAGGTGGTATATGAAATTGAAAGTTTGGGGCAGACGCATCCTTGGACAAAAAAACAATTTTCAGAAGCGGTTGATTCATATCAATCCACAGTGATTGAATACCAGAATCGTGTTGTTGGTTTCTGTATTTTACAGCCTGTATTGGATGAAGCAAATTTGCTGTTGATGGCAGTTCATCCGAAAATGCGTGGAAAAGGGTTGGGATATCAATTGCTTGAAGCTTCAATGGCTCAACTCAATAATGATCCCGTACAAATCTTTTTAGAGGTCCGAGAAAGTAATAAGGCTGCGATTGCACTATATGAGAAATCCGGATTTCATCAAATTGATATGCGTAAAAACTATTATCCAACATTAGATGGTGGAAAAGAGCATGCCATCATTATGGTAAAGGCATGCAGTGATAATTTTGCAGATTTATTCAAGTGACAAAATTCAATACCCTACTTTACAATAAAGTTATTCCATTCAGAGGGAAGTGTCGTCATCAGCATATGACCTAATTGATCGATTTCTTCGTTGCTGAGCATTTTATTAACACGTCGCCATTGACCATCCAGTAATAATTCAAAAGGCGCATATTGGGACTTATAGTTCATTTTGAATGAATGGGGTACCCAATATCCTAAATATACAAACTCTTGATTGTGCTGCTTTACATATTCAATTTGCTTAAGGACTGCAAAAACACCTAAAGAACGTTTGGATTCATCTGGATCAAAAAATGTATAGACGGCGGATACTCCATCATCTAATACATCGCAGGTTGAGACACAAATGAGTCGATTATCTTTCCAAAGTTCTATAAAGAAACTATTGCTACAACTGTGAATCAAAAACTTCTCGAATTGATCATAGCTAGGGGGGAACATATCTCCATCTGAATGACGCTCATTGATGTAACGTTCATAGAGTTGATAGTGTATATCAGTAGCATCTTGAGTTTGGGTTATTCTAACTTCTAAGTCTTGATTACGTTTCCAAGCTTTCTTTTGTTGACTGTTCATTTTAAAAGCATCAACAGGTACACGACATGAAAGGCATTGTCGACACAAATGACATTCAGGTCGATAGACAAAATCTCCGCTTCTTCGAAATCCTACACGAGACAATTCTGATAAAGTTACAACGTCGATTTTATGAGCAGGATCTAAAAAGACCATCCGTGCTGATTTCTCGGGAAGATAACTGCAGTCATGCGGTGGTGTAATGTAATACTGCAATTCATTTAATAGGGACTGGGGTTGATAAGAATTCATATTGTCCCTCCTATTTCTCAATCCATGAGTCGTTGATCAAATGCTATTGTTTTACTTGAAAATACACCGTCTTTATACTTTTGCCAATCAATCTGAGGCTGTTTTATCACATCTTGTAACGAATTAAGGTAGTCTTGGCGAGAAATTGTGCAAGCACCTAAGCTCATGAGATGATCATTCACCAATTGACAGTCAACCCAGGGTGCCTGGTTTTCAAGGCTGATCAACATGAGGGTATAAAAAGCCATTTTTGAAACATCAGTCTCTCGACTAAACATGGATTCACCAAAAATACCCTGACCTATAGAGACACCATACAGCCCGCCGACAATCGAATTTTCTCTGCGTACTTCGACACTATATGCATAGCCTGACTCAAATAATGAACAGTAACCCTGAATGATATCTTCATTAATCCATGTTTCATTGGCATAACTTCGTGGTAATGAGCAAGAACGTATCACATGTTCAAAATCACGGTTAATGGTAATCGTATAATCATGTTTTTTCATGTTACGAATGAGTGATTTACTTGGATGGTATGACGAAGGGTAGATAATGCAGCGAGGTTCTGGACTCCACCAGCAGATCGGCTCACCTTCGGAAAACCAAGGAAATAAACCATGTGTATAAGCTTCAAATAATGTAGAAGGGGAGAGGTCAGCACCTATACAGATTAGTCCTTGCCCTTCGGGATCGGATTCAATTGGATTAGGGAAAATAAATTCAGAAGGAGGGAGCATAGGGATTAAGTTCTAAAAATAATAATGAAAAACCGAAGATAAAAATGTTTAAAATGATTATGCCAAGTTGAAAGAATAAAAAAACCACCCGAAGGTGGTTTTTTGGGTTTTTAAATAAATATTAGTTGTCTAAATATTTCTCAGCGTCTAAAGCAGCCATACAACCTGAACCTGCTGATGTAATTGCTTGGCGGTAGATATTGTCTGCAACATCACCTGCAGCAAATACGCCTTCAACAGAAGTCGCAGTTGCATTACCACGTGTACCACTTTGAACTTGGATATAACCATCACGTAGTTCAAGCTGACCTTCAAACATTGCAGTATTAGGTTTGTGGCCTATAGCGACGAACAATCCAGTCACTTCAACGTTTTGAGTTGTAGTATCAGTTGTAGATTTCAAACGAACACTAGTAACGCCATCTTGAGGGTTACCAAGTACTTCTTCAACTTCATGGTTCCAGATGATGCTGATTTTCCCTTCTTTCTCTTTTGCAAAAAGATGATCTTGAAGGATTTTTTCAGAACGTAATTTATCGCGACGATGTACAAGTGTTACATGTGAAGCAATGTTTGATAAATAAAGCGCTTCTTCAACCGCAGTGTTACCACCACCGACAACCATGACTTTTTGATTTTTATAGAAGAAACCATCACAAGTTGCACATGCACTCACACCTTGACCCATATAAGCAGCTTCGGATTCTAATCCTAAGTATTGAGCCGTAGCGCCTGTTGCAATGATCAAAGCATCACACGTGTATTCTTCCATATCACCTTTTAAAACGAATGGACGTACATTTAAGTCAACTTCGTTAATGTGATCGTAAACCAATTCAGTACCAAAACGTTCTGCGTGAGCTTGCATACGCTCCATTAAAGCAGGACCTGTTAAGCCTTCAGGATCACCTGGCCAGTTATCAACTTCTGTAGTTGTGGTGAGCTGACCACCCAATTGCATACCTGCGATTAAAGTTGGTTTTAAATTTGCTCGTGCAGCATATACAGCTGCGCTATAACCCGCAGGACCAGAACCTAAAATAATCAATCTTGAGTGACGAGCGCTCATGTATAAGCATCCTTTTAATTTGATATATCGACTTGCTGAAAATTATACGTGAAACTTCACCACAGTTGTGTGGAATGAATGTGGATTATATTGATCAACTAAATCGAATTGAGCTATATAGTTAAAAGTGTTAACAAGGAAACCTTAGAAAGCTGCACCTTTTTTTAATGAACAGGTGCATAATAGTAAGTTTTCTATAATGAAGAAATTGTTCCATTTCAACATTAGAACATTAATGAATAATCGTTTACAGGACAGTATATGACTGCGGTGTCGAGTGTATATGCACAGCGCTTAGTTTTAACATTCTTCTTAATATCATTTGGTATTTATCTGTTTTTAGCAACAGTGACTTATACGCCATTTGATCCGGGTTGGATGCATATTTCGAGTGATACTCAACAAGTTTCAAATGCAAGTGGTGTCGCAGGTGCTTGGATTGCAGATCTCTTATTTGGATTTCTGGGCTGGGCAAGTTTACTGATCCCAATTTATTTATTCATTGAAGCGATTCAAGTGTGGTGGCCAAGAAGTTTTTTGAGTCGTCCATTTCGTTTTGCTGCTCAATTTTTCATTCTACTTACCGTCGCGAGTTTGTTTTATTTACTTTGGTCAGTGCCTGCAGATACGCTTGCTAACGCTTCAGGTGGAATCATTGGTTACGAATTGGGTGAGAGTTTAAAACAGCTTTTGACGATTTATGGCGCCGTTTTTTTTCTGATCGTACTCAGCATCGTTCTAATCACACTGGCTTTTGGTATTCAGTGGAACAAGACATGGTCTACTTTGAAGGCGACACCCGCTTATTTGCAAGATTTATTCTATAAAAATGTACCTGAGACTGAATCAGCTTATGATTTGACGACTCAGCCAAAAGCGAAAAAAGAAATTGAACCTCCTGTAAAAGATTCAGCTCCAGTCCCTCATCAAGCTGAGCTCAATGATGTCAGTCATTTAGAAGAAAAAGATCAATTACAAGCGCGTCATGAACGTACTGCTGAAAAACTATTTGAAGATATGCGTTTCCAAGAGTCTCAACAAAATCATCGTTTTGATGAAGATGATGAGGCTGAGCTCGAGCGTACCATCGCGAAAGCGCATGAGTTAGAGCGTGAGAGTCAACGTATTGTTCCAACGGGTGAAGTTTGGAAAGCCTTGCATAGCGATGAAGATCATAAAAGAGAAATTGATGAGCTTTTGCGCGCAGCAGAGGAGGATCAGCTTGATCAACGTACTTCAGAAATTAATGAATTAAGTAAAAACGTTCGAGTAGAGCAGCGCTCAACTGTTCAAGATACTGCTTTGGACTGGAATGATGATCAAATCTTTGATGAATTACTTGAAGTTGTTCCACAAGGACAGCACGCCAAAGATATTCATACTCCTTTTCATCATCAAACAAATCCTTCAGGTCAATCTGCTGATGATCAAAATACAGCATCCCTAATCCAAAATACCTCAGCTATTGGTGCAAGTGCTGTATACGCAAGTCAATCGAGCGCAGCGGCGGAAGCGATCACTAAAGCAGATCTGTTAGCTTCTGAGCTTGATGGTCTTGCATCACTTGCGGATGAAGCAGAAGCTTTGTCTAATCCAGAGGTCAAGCGTCCAAATTTGGTGACGCCAAATATTAAATTTATGACTTCACCTAAGTCAGATACAGTCGCAGAATATGAATCAGAGCAAGACACTATTGCCCCATCACCACAAAACATTGTTGAGCAAGAGGGATCATCAATTCCTGTTACTAAAGTGAGTGATGAGGAAAAACAACGTATATCTTCAGATAAAGATGCTTTTAGAGAAGCTTGGCAAGAAACGGTAGGTAAGCCTGAAGTTGAAGAGGATGAGTTTGATTTCGATGCGCCATTAACAGATGCTGCTGGTCGTCCAATGTCTCGTGCAATGCAAGTTGCTGAGCGCCGTAAAGATTTATCACCACTTCCTGGTTTGGATTTACTTGATGAAGTAGACCCAAACAAAAAAGTAAACTTCACTGCAGAACAATTATCAAGATTATCAGAACTGTTAGAAATTAAATTACAAGAATTTAATGTCAAAGCGAAAGTGATTGAAGCTCAACCGGGTCCAGTCGTGACCAGATTTGAACTGGATCTTGCGCCTGGTGTGAAAGCCTCGAAAGTAACTAATATTTCTCGTGACTTAGCACGATCAATGTCGATGGCATCAGTACGTGTTGTTGAGGTGATCCCTGGAAAACCTTACATTGGCATTGAAGTTCCGAATAGTACACGTGAGATGGTGCGCCTGATTGAATTGGTACAAATTCCAAAATTTAAGGATCCAGATGGAATCTTATCCATGGCCATGGGTAAAGATATTTCTGGCAACCCAGTCATTACTGAGTTGGGCAAGGCACCACATATGTTGGTTGCGGGTACCACAGGTTCAGGTAAATCTGTTGCTGTAAACTCGATGATTCTATCGATGCTTTTAAAATATACGCCAGATCAATTGCGCCTTATTTTGATTGATCCTAAACAACTTGAATTGGCGAACTATAACGATATTCCGCATTTACTCACGCCTGTTGTGACTGACATGAAAGATGCAGTCAGTGCTTTAAATTGGTGTGTGAATGAGATGGAGCGTCGTTATAAGCTGATGTCGTTCTTAAAAATACGTAAATTGAGTGACTATAACCGTAAAGTTGAAGAAGCAATTGCCAATGGTGAAGATCTATTTGATCCAACTTGGAAAGCCAGTGAGTCAGTTGCTGGAGAACGTGCACCTAGACTTACACCATTGCCTTCGATTGTGATTGTTGCAGATGAATTCGCAGATATGATCATGCAGGTGGGTAAGAAAGCGGAAGAGATGATCACTCGTCTAGCTCAAAAATCACGTGCTGCAGGCATTCATTTATTACTTGCGACACAGCGTCCATCCGTCGATGTAATTACTGGCTTAATTAAGGCGAATATACCGACGCGTGTTGCACTTCGTGTAAACTCTAAAATTGACTCGCGTACGATTTTGGATGCGGGTGGTGCAGAAGATTTGCTTGGACATGGTGATATGCTGTTCTTAGGACCAGGTAAAATTGAGCCTGAGCGTGTGCATGGTGCATTTATTGCCGATGACGAGGTGAACCGTATTTGTGATGCATGGCGTGAGCGTGGTGCACCAAACTACGTGGATGAAATTCTCACCCCATTTGATGAAGAACCAGCATCACGTGGCTTTGAAGATGGGGATGGTGCTTCAGACCGTGACGCACTTTATGATCAATGTGTTGCTTTTGTTTTGGAAACCCGTAAAGCATCCACATCATCTTTACAGCGTAAGTTTAGTCTTGGTTATAATCGTGCCGCACGTATTATTGACCAAATGGAAGAAAACGGTATCGTGAGTGCAATGGGCGCAAATGGTAAACGTGAAATTTTAGTATAACGAAGACTGACTCAGAAAAAGCAACCATAGGTTGCTTTTTTTTATTTAACTCAAAAAAGTGTTGTTTTTGGGGGTAGTCCATTGGCTGGCAAATGTGATCAGTTCACTCACAGAGTGAACATTCAAGCTTTGATAAACTGACTTGACACAATCTTTAAATACCGCAGGGCTAATGGATAATTTTTGTAAAATTTCACTTTTATTCATGCCTGTAATTAACGAAAAAGCCACTTGGCATTCTCGGGGGGATAAATCAAGTGCTTCTAGTTTTTTTAAAATAATGAGGGAGCGTGGTAATGAGCGCTTTAAGTATAAGGCGATATTTGTATCGGTTGTATTTTGACTACTTAACCATTCAGCACGAAGGGTTAATATTCCATTAGGAATGGTCAAACTAAGCTTGGGGATTTGTTGCCCATATTTAAGCTCATTGATGACTTGATAGCATGATTTTGGCAACGCTTTATATGGTTCCCAAAATTCATAATGTATCGGGAATAGATTCAGTAAATCCTTTGCAGCATCAGTCATCATGACTAAATCATTTTGAGAATTCACGATTAACAACGCTTGATCTGATTCAATTACATCGTCGCCATCCTCCATTTGATTGTTAAGCGCATATTCGATATAGACACCAGCTTGTTCTAATAAATGATGATCTTGTAATTGGAAGGGGTGTGACATACGCCTATAGAGGGTAATACCTCCTGCAGGAATATGATTGCGTTCTAATCTTAGATCTAGTGTATGGTGAAGACCGCTTTGGCGCACAATCATCTGGTAGGTTAAGCTATGAAAATACGGATCATCTGGGCGTAAAAGATTTCCGACTTTGGGTAACATAGGGCAGTTGAGCCAGCGGATATGGCTTTCGGTTTTTAAGTTTAAGAATAATTCAGTATTTTCTTGGACATACCTCATCGACTGAGGGTTAAGATTTTTGTAATACAGTATATAAGGTTCACCATTTGGATAGGTCAGTGCCATACCGTAGGCATCATGTGGAATCAAAAAATTCAAATAGTCAAAAATACTGGGCGCAATGGTAAGGAGCGGAAGTTGAGTACAGCAAAGATTTCTCAGGCGATGGAGGGTGCCGAGCCTTGTTCGATCACTTTTACGAAAACTTATTGAATTCATCTTCGATTGAACTGTTTTGATTATAACAAATTCAAATTATAGATTTTTTTAAAAAAATTGAGATAAAAAAGTAAATATTAATCATTTTTTCACAAAAATATTTTTTTCATCCCCCCTTAAAGGGGGGCTTCTAGATTATCAGCTTTATGGTTTGATTTTCCTCATTATAAAAGGTCTTTCTTGCAAACTATGGAAAACCTGCAAGTGACATGACCATGTCAAAAACTAAGGGGAATTACATGAACCATATATACCGAGTTATCCGTAATCGTAATGGAAAATTAGTCGTAACAGGGGAACTTGGACGTACACGTTTTACACAATCTTTAAAAAATATTGGAATGACGACAGGTTATCTGATTTTAATTGGGGCATTAACCGCAATGACGAGTCAGGTGCAAGCTGATGAATGTGAGGGTTCAACAGGCACAGCGACGAATTCAGACACTACATCTTTCATCTGTGGTGAAAATAACTCAGTGGTTGCACCGAACAGTGTGGTTATGGGACAAAGCAATAACGTCAATATTGGGATGAATCATACTGTTTTTGGTTTGAATAATACGGTGACACCAAACGCTGTAACGACAACGCAAAATAATGTGGTCATTGGAAATCAAAACACTACGCATCATACAAGTAATATTGCCATTGGTAATAATCAAGTGGTTAAGGGGGAAGGGAGTATTGCGATCGGTAGTTCAAATACTGCTGAAGGGGGTATCTCTATAGGTATTTCAAATTTAAACTCGTCTGTAAAATCTGTTGTTGTTGGTATGAATAATATTCACGACGTCAACACTAATGGCTCGATGATTTTTGGTGGATTTAATGAGGTTGGTGCGACGAGTTCTCATATATTTGCCTCCAACAGTAATGTGCAAGGTCACACTAATGTGGCTGTCGGTGGTTCTATTATTATTCGACCAGGACCAAATTATACATCCGTAAGAGAGTCAGTCGCGATTGGTGAGCTGAGTCAGGTTTATGCGAGCAACTCTGTTGCTTTAGGTAGTGCATCGGTTGCAGATCGAGAGAATGTTATTTCAGTCGGTAGTGATCAATTAAAACGCCGAATCATGAACTTAGCATGGGGATTAGATACTCATGATGCTATTAATGTTGATCAATTGACAGCCAGTTTACAAAGAATTCTGGGTACTGGGGTGACTATGTTTCAGGGGAGTGTGATGCCCCTTTCATTTGAAATGCAAGGCTCTACATACCAAAACGTAAATCAAACAATTAGAGGGATTGATATTGAATTTACAGCGTTAAAAGACCGAGTGTCTGCACTCGAAAATAATGGTGTTGGTGGTGAAACAGGTACAGGTACCACTGGACCAGCTGGACCAAGTGCGTACGAGGTTGCTGTGAGTAATGGATTTGAGGGCTCTGAAACAGATTGGCTTACATCATTAAAAGGTGAAAAAGGCGATAAGGGAGATAAAGGTGATCAAGGTCCACAAGGGTTGAAAGGTGACAAAGGGGATCAAGGTATACCAGGTGCAAGCGGTGGACCTGGTGGCGGTGTAGGACCACAAGGTGATAGTGCTTACCAAGTGGCGGTGAATAATGGATTTGTAGGAACAGAGCAAGATTGGCTGACGTCACTCAAAGGAGATAAAGGTAACCAAGGTCCTCAAGGATTGAAAGGTGATAAGGGAGATCAAGGTGATCAAGGACTTCAAGGCTTAAAAGGCGACAAGGGCGATAAAGGTGATCAAGGACTTCAAGGCTTAAAAGGTGACAAAGGTGACAAAGGTGACAAAGGTGATCAAGGACTTCAAGGCTTAAAAGGTGACAAAGGTGATCAAGGTTTTAGTGCTTTTGAGATTGCTGTACAAAATGGCTTTAATGGCACCGAACAACAGTGGCTAACGTCTTTGGCTAGTGGTGGAACTGTCGCAATATCTGTTGGAACAAATCCTAGTGAAAATGCAATATTACCAAATGCAACAGGTGAAGATGCTCTTGCAATCGGAAGTTCATCAGTAGCATCGGGTCGTGAGAGTATTGTAATTGGGGCTGAATCACAAGTCGCTGGTGAACATGCAACAGCTTTAGGAAATCACAATACGGTTACGGGTGAAAATACGCATTCAGTTGGTAATTTCAACAATATTTCAGGAAATAGTACTGTAGCTCTTGGGAATAATATAACGTCTGACGCAAATAATGCTGTTCTTTTAGGAAATGCTTCGTCTACCGATCGGGACAATACGGTTTCAGTGGGTACCTCTACGCAACAGCGCCAAATTGTTAATGTGGCAGCAGGTACAGCGGATACAGACGCAGTCAATGTAAAACAAATGCGTCAAGCAGATCAGCAAGTTTTGAGCGATGCACAGGAATATACGAATATACGAACCAATGAAATATTGAATCAGGCCAATGAGTATACTAGTCGACGTGTAAATGCTTTAGAACAGAGTTTTGCCGATGAACGACGTGACACTCGAGCAGCTATTGCAGCGTCTTTGGCTGTCGCTTCATTACCCCAGCCAACTTATGCTGGTGCAAGTATGTTCAGTGCAGCTGCTGGTACATGGGATGGTGAGCAAGGTATTGCCATTGGATTTAGTGGGGTTTCTGAAACGAATCGCTTTGTCTATAAAGCATCTGGAACCGCAAGTTCACAAGGTGATGTTGGTGGTGCTATTGCATTGGGTTGGCAATGGAAATAATCTAAGTTTCACCCAAACGTATAAGTAACCTTAATACGAAACTATTTTTTAACAGGTATAAGATAGATTTAAATCAAAAAAGCCTGCTCAAGCAGGCTTTTTTATCTGTTTTTAGGCAAATTTTGCTAAAACAGCAAGGAATTCTGCACTTTGGCGTGGGAATTCTGCGATCACATCATGAATACGTTTGCCTTCAGGATTTTGAGCGTTAAGATCTCGACCATCTGCTATAAATTTAGTGAGTAAACGCTCATAGTCATTAGCACGCATATGTTTAAAAGCATGATAGAGAACATGAAAATCAGAGTTTACACCTTCAGGAGGTAACTGATTTAAATAGGCAAAAACACGCTCGTCTGACCATTCTTCATTGAACGTGGCTGGCTGTGATAATGCCATCACAATCTCCTTGGTATTTTTAATCAATAAAAAAGGGCAAAATATGAGACTAGATGAGCGAAGCACTGCTTTGTCTAGTCGCAAGACTTGAAGCTCTGCTTCAAGTGGGCGGAATATAGCTAATAGCCTATTTCTGCCACTCTCATATTTTGCCCTGATTCAATTTGCTTGACTAATCAAAAATCAGATTAACGTTCTTCAGGCAAATTGATATTCATTTCTAGCATTTCGATATTTGCTTCTGAGCGAACCGACATTTGTATATGCTGTTCATCTACACCACGCACATAACGATTCACAACTTGCATGATTTCTTTTTTCATTAAATCAATTTTATCTTGGCTTAAACGCTTACCTAGACCATTTTCAGATGCCACGATAACTTTTAAGCGATCTTTAGCTGTTTGTGCACTTGATGGTTTGTCATCACTACTAAAAAGTTTACTCCAGAATCCTGCCATCTTTATGCTCCAAATAAACGTGCTAACCAGCCTTTCGGCTTCACAGAGATGTGACGATATGGACGTTCTTCACCAAGGAAGCGTGCAACAAGATCGTCATAAGCTTGTCCAGCTGCTTCTTCAGTATAAAGAATAACAGGCTTACCTTCATTCGAAGCTTGTAACACGCTTTTACATTCAGGAATTACACCGAGCGTTGGCACGCGAAGGATATCTTTAGAAATATCATCGACTGTTAACATTTCTTGCTTATCAGCACGTTCAGGGTTGAAGCGTGTGATACAAAGATGCTTACGAATACGACCTTCGTTATTTTCTACTTTCTTCGTTTTACTGTCCAACATACCAATAATACGGTCGGAATCTCGGACAGATGAAATTTCAGGGTTCGTTACAATGATTGCTTCATCAGCATGGTACATTGCTAAAATCGCACCACGTTCAATACCTGCAGGAGAGTCACAAATGATGTAGTCAAACTCTTGAGAAAGTTCGTCCATAACACGTGCAACACCTTCATCGGTTAACGCATCTTTATCACGGGTTTGTGATGCAGGTAAAATATATAGATTTTCGATTTCTTTATCGCGAATAAGTGCTTGTTGTAATCTCGCTTCGTTATTTAATACATTCACAAAATCATAAACAACACGACGCTCACAACCCATGATAAGGTCGAGGTTACGTAAACCTACGTCAAAATCGATTACAACAGTTTTGTGGCCACGAAGGGCTAAACCTGTTGCAAAAGATGCACTGGTAGTTGTTTTACCTACGCCACCTTTACCTGATGTTACGACAACAATTTTCGCCACCGAATCCACTCCTGTTATGTTTATCCCCAATACTATAGGGGTTCTCATGTTTAGTTATACATTAAAATTCGAGTGCTTCAAAGACAAGCTCTTGAGCATCATTTAAATAGATATGTACTGACTTTTTTAGCATATGTGGTGGAATATCATCTGCAACACAATATGTTCCTGCGATAGATACTAATTCAGCTTCTAAAACATGACAGAAAATTCGTGCTGCTGTATTGCCACCGGCGCCGGCGATGACTCTACCACGAGCAGAGCCATAAATATGTATATTTCCTGAAGCGATGATTTCAGAGCCACTATTAATTCCAGCAGTTAAAATAATATCGCCGTGATCTTGTACCAGACATTGTCCTGTTCTAAGCACTTCATTGTGATACGAAGTTTTATGTGTGGTTGCAGGAGCTATGTGTGTTGGAGCCTTCTCAGCTTCAGGGGTATTTGCTGGAGCTTCTACCACTTGTTCTTTTGTTGCTTTGATGCGCTGCAAAGGACGATCAGCCGCAAGAACTGGGAATTGGATCGCACGTGCTTCATCACCCATTAAACCATCAACGACAGCCATTGGCTGTAACCCTAAACTGATGACCAATTGAATGAGTCCAATGAGTTCTTGTTCAACGGTTGTGTCTAGAATGACAAGCGCACCTTCATAAGAGGTTTCACTCATCATGGCACTTAATTGTTGGCGGATAACATTATGATCATTGGTGTCAAAGGTAATTCGGGTAAAATTCACCATTCTACCGGTAATCCGAATATCTGCCATATTCATTCCTTGCTTGCTTCGCGCTTTATAATCGAAGTAAAAATTGTTAATTGTGCAAATGCTAGTTCAATTCTCAAGAATTCTCTAGCGGATATATTAAATTAATAGAGAAATGATCATTCCTTGACTTGATTGTTTTTTGATAACTCTATTTGCCATTGTTTTACTGCCACCTGTTTTCTTAAAGACTCAAGACTTTCATAAACGACAGATTCAACGAGTTGTTCTAATGCATGATTATCAATATTGAGCTGGCTAATTTTTTCAGCAATGAGTTGATAATGCGCATTCGGTTTATCAATGGTTCCAGAAATAAAAGGTTCAACTAAACCGTCGGTAATATTTTCACCTAATCGTTGACCAATGTTGTGGATTTGCTGTTCTATACGACCACCCACCAATGGAATCAGCTTTAAGAGCTGTGTTAGCTCTGGTGTGTCTTCAATTGCTTTAATGACAATGTGACCAACGCCTTGCGAGATATTATCTTTTTGAAGTTTTAATTCGGTTGCTAAAGATTCTTGTAAGACTTGCGCTAATGTCGTGGCAAACATGTCTCGATGGTGATTCACCAGATCATGAATGATTTTTTTATGGGTTGAGCTAGTGTCTAACTCTTTTTTTACACTATCAATGACAGTAATCACCACACGATCAGAGAGCTCTTCCATGATCACGTTATAGTAAAAATTAAGACGTCTGAACCATTTATTAGGTATGACTTTATAGCCTAGCTCATACAGTCTATAGGCAATCACTCCGACGCGAATTAAACGTAAAAAGCGAAGGTAAGGGATAATAGCTAATATTTCATACCAATGAATGAAGGGAAAGAAAAACCAACGCTGATGATGTTTATTGACGATTGCAATCAGCCATCTTACAGCGAGTTCAACAATTAAAAATGTGATAAACCAACTTTCAGTAATGATGACCCATGGGTGAAGCTCGGATTTATAAAACTCCAGAATTTGAGGTAATTGAACCGTGTCAAATACCCATGAGCCAAAATTACTCATTAAAAATGCATTGGCACATAGACAAAACAAATTGACTAAAATAATGAGCATCATAAAGATGTCATAAATCAGGAACATCTTCCAAAATAACGTATCGTGACGCTGTGGACGGAAAGTTTTTCGAGAATTAGTCATGCGTTCTGTCATATGCAATACATTCTGAGGACAGCTTAATTTACAGATTCAGTTTGAAGCTGTTGTTTTAACTGTGTAATTAACTGATCTTTTTCTGTCCAAAGCTCATCAACCCATTTTTGGAAACGAGCGCGATAGTCGGCATCATCCTCATAATTGCCGCCATGCACCCAAGCAGGAATTTCAATTTTTCTTAAATTCACGGCGATTTGAGAAACTTCTCCTAACCAAAAATCTCCATAACCTGGCACACCATCTGGATAGACAATGGTCATATCGACTAGCGCATCAATTTCACTTCCTAGAATATTTAGGGCAAGTGCTAAACCACCTGCTTTGGGCCTAAGTAAATTTTTATACGGAGATTTTTGTTGGGCGTGTTTTTCAGGGGTATAGCGTGTACCTTCTAAATAATTTAATAATGTAAAAGGTTGGCTGAGCAGTTGTTCACACGATTTACGCGCTTCTTCCATATCACGATATTTCAGCGCAGGATTTTTTTCGATTTGCGCTTTGGTATGACGTTTCATCATAGGAAAACCAAGGATCTTGAATGCTTGCCCAACAAAAGGAATAAAAATGAGTTCCCATTTCGTAAAAAAACGTGTGAGCGGCATACGTTTAAGACCAAAATATTGAGTAACAGTTGTATCCACCCAGCTTTGGTGATTACAGGTCATGATGTAACGACCTTGTAGATTGAGATCTAGATCTTCATCAATCGTGATGTGCCATTTAAGCTCAGGGAGAACTTTTTCAATGAGCCAGTTATTCGTACCAATCCAACCATTGGCGATATTGATATTGGTTTCATCGATTTTTGATGATTTTTTTACGAGTTTAGTCAAACCTAATGCAAGAATAGGTGGGCCACGAAAAAATGTACTTCCTGTGATCACAGAACCTACGGTTAAACCCTTAGAAATTTTTTTTAAAATAGGTTGTTTCTGCTTCTCTGCTGCCATTGCACAGTCCTAAAAAGTGATTGCATGTGATTGAAATTTTTAAAACACTATAAATCGAGTCGCTCAAATCACAAAGCCCGTTTTCTTAACTATGTATAAAATATGATGAAGCATTAACGAAAGATGCTACAAAAGATTACATATTGTTAATAAACTGTTTATTATTAACAAAATAGTAATGGTTAAATTGTTTCTAACAAATCATTATTCATCACATACAAAAACATATAAAAGGAGTCATCCCATGCGTGCATTAGCTATTTCAGCTGCAGTGGTTGGGGCAATGGTACTTTCTGGTTGTCAAACAACTGGTAACAATATTGGTGGCGTCGAGTATGACAAAACTGCATTGGGTGCTTTAATTGGTGCAGCAGCTGGTTACGGTGTTTCTAAAGGTAATGCGAACACTAGCCGTCAAAATAACCGTGCAGCAGCGATTGGTGCTGTATTAGGTGGTGCTGCAGGCGTATATCTCGACAATAAAGAGAAAAAATTACGCCAAGCAACTGCTGGTACAGGTATTGATGTAAACCGTAATCCAGATGGCTCTATTAACTTAGTAATGCCAGGTGCTATCACGTTTGATACAAATAAATCAAATATCAAGCCAAACTTCTATGACACTTTAAACCGTGTTGCACAA
Source organism: Acinetobacter sp. ANC_7635 (assembly GCF_056779945.1). Lineage (NCBI taxonomy): Bacteria > Pseudomonadati > Pseudomonadota > Gammaproteobacteria > Moraxellales > Moraxellaceae > Acinetobacter > Acinetobacter sp. ANC_7635. The sequence continues at coordinate 16,843 of NZ_JBWYIS010000014.1, forward strand.
GTTTTAACTGAAGACAACAAGAGCGGTATCCTTGTAACTGGTTATACTGATAGTTCAGGTAATGATGCGATTAACATCCCATTGTCACAAGCACGTGCTCAATCTGTCGCTAGCTATTTAGCATCTAAGGGTGTTTCTACAGCACGTATTAATGCTCAAGGTTTAGGTTCTTCAAACCCAATTGCTGATAACACAACTGCAGCAGGTAAAGAACAAAACCGTCGTGTAGAGATTGCTGTTTACGCAGTTCAATAATACATGATCTGAAAAAAGCCACCTTCGGGTGGTTTTTTTATGTCTGAAATTTATTCAAATATACCTTCATTAAATTTAACGTTAGTCATATTCGAAGCAGATGACTATAATCGAGCGCTGAAGGAAAAGAGGAAAGAATATGTCATCAGCCAGTCATTTGAACGACAAGCAACTTGAAGCCATGAAATACACTCAAGGACCCTTGTTAGTACTTGCTGGGGCAGGCTCAGGTAAGACCTCTGTAATCACACAGAAAATTGCATATTTAGTCAAAAAATGCGGTATACCAGCACATCGTATTACTGCGATGACTTTTACCAACAAAGCTGCACGAGAGATGAAAGAGCGTGTCGGTAAATTGCTTGGTAAAGAGGATGGAAAGGGTTTATCTGTTTCTACCTTTCACACCTTTGGTTTGAATTTATTAAGACTAGAATTAAAACATACGCCACTTAAAGCAAACTTTTCCATTTTAGATGCTGATGACTGTAAGCGTATTTTAATGGATTTAATGCACCGAGATAATTTGTCTGGTGCAGAAAGTAAAGAGCTGATCGCAAAAGCGATGAAGATGATCTCAGATTGGAAAAACGATCTAATTTTGCCTGAGCAAGCACATACGACTTGTGAAACGGCTGAAGATGTTCAATTTGCGCATCTCTATCAACTTTATGAGCGTAATTTACGTGCCTATAATGCGGTCGATTTTGACGATTTAATCGTAATGCCGACACGCCTTCTTCAAGAAAATGCTGAAGTCCGTGATAAATGGCAAAACCGTGTACGTTATTTATTGGTTGATGAATATCAAGATACCAATACCGCCCAATATATCTTGGTCAAACTGCTTGTTGGTGTCATGGGACAATTTACGGCTGTAGGGGATGATGACCAATCAATTTATGCTTGGCGGGGGGCAAAGCCAGAAAATATGGCCTTATTGAAGGAAGATTTCCCCAATTTAAAAGTCATTAAGCTTGAGCAAAACTATCGTTCAACCAGTCGTATTTTAAAAGCTGCAAACCATGTGATTGAGAATAACCCACATATTTTTGATAAAAAATTGTGGAGTGATAAAGGTCATGGTGAGGTGATCCGCATTATTACTTGTCGTAATGATGATGATGAAGCGGAACGCGTTGTTAAAGATTTGCTGACTCATAAATTGATGAATGGTAAAAATTGGAAAGATTACGCCGTGTTATACCGTGGAAACTTCCAAGCACGTGTTTTAGAAACACAACTTCGTCAGATGCAGATTCCCTACAAACTTTCTGGTGGTCAGTCGTTCTTTGGTCGTGCTGAAATCAAGGATATTATGAGCTATCTACGTCTCATTATTAACCCTGAAGATGACAGTGCTTTCTTACGGATTATCAACACACCTAAACGCGCCATAGGACCTGTGACTTTAGAAAAACTAGGTTTATTTGCGCAAGAGAATAATCTTTCTCTACTAGGTGCCGCGAATGATCAGCGCCTAAGTATGGTATTACCGAAGAAGGCGACATCTCAATTGGCTGAGTTTGCTGATTTTATCGAAGGTTTTACGCGTGAACTGTTAGATGATGATGAACCTGTGCCTAAAGTCCGCCAAATGATGGTTGAGGCAGGATATATCGACTACATCAAAGAAACGGCAGCGACGCCAGCACAAGAAAAAACTAAAATTGACAATATTGAAGTGCTTTATAGCAGTATTCAAAGTTTGATCAATCGTGCTGAAGATGTCGATGAAAAAAATATCGAAAGTGTCATTCGTAAGATGGTGTTGCTGGATATGTTGGAGCAACAGCAAGAAGATGAAGATATCGATAAAGTAAACTTACTGACTTTGCATGCTTCTAAAGGCCTGGAATTCCCATTTGTTTATATTATGGGGCTTGAGGAAGAGTTGCTTCCGCACAAGAATTCAATTGTGGCTGATACCATCGAAGAAGAACGTCGACTGATGTACGTTGGTATTACCCGTGCCAAACAAGGTCTGACTTTGACGCTTGCAGAACAGCGTAAAAATGGCGGTCAGATGAAACAAATGACACCAAGTCGCTTCTTGGATGAATTGCCACAAGATGAAGTCGATTGGCTAGGTCGAAAAAAGAAATTGGCTGAAAATATCGATCCAAAATTACAGGCACAGCATTATCTGCAAAATCTGAAAGCTTTACTCAAACGTTAATTACATTTTAAAACAGGATTGAATATGAAAGTTCAAGTGAAAGTACTCGACCAACGACTTGGTCAAGAATGGCCATTACCTACTTATGCAACAACAGGATCGGCAGGTTTGGATTTACGTGCATGTGTAGATGAAGCGATCACTATTGAGCCTGGTCAGACTGTTTTAGTTAAAACAGGTATGGCAATTTATATCGAAGACCCAAGTTATGCGGGTTTGATTTTGCCTCGTTCTGGCTTAGGTCATAAACACGGGATTGTATTAGGAAATCTCGTCGGTCTAATTGATTCAGATTATCAAGGTGAATTAATGGTTTCAGTTTGGAACCGCAGTCAAAATGCATTTACATTAGAGCCGGGTGAGCGATTGGCTCAATACGTATTGGTTCCTGTTTTACAAGCTGAATTTGATTTAGTTGACGAATTCAAGGCAAGTGAGCGAGGAGCTGGTGGATTCGGACACACTGGGAAACAATAGTATTTTGGATAAAAGCCTGTAAAATCAGGCTTTTATTTATATGTTGCAAAATATTAACAAAGATTATATAAATTGAAATTGGTACACGTTATATAAAGAATAACGATATTTTCTATTACTCAATATATTCAAAATTTATTTGGATCAACTCTCATCACGCTGTTCTGACTCAGCAGTCAACGGTGTTAATTAAGAATGAATACCCAACCACTTATTTTTCCAAGACAAATTTTCCGCGCTTATGATATTCGCGGAAAAGTCAGTCAATTGGATACAAGAACAATTTATGCGATTGCGCATGGGCTCGCTGCTCAGTATCAATCACGTGGCCAGAAAAGTATTGTGCTAGGTTACGATGCTCGATTGACTGGGCCTACTTTTGCTTGGATTATTGAATCAGTCTTCAAAAACCAAGGGATGAATGTCGAAAACATTGGATGTTGTTCAACCCCACAAATGTATTTTGCTGCTCGACATAAAAATGGCAATGGCATCATGGTGACCGCGAGTCATAACCCTAAACATGATAATGGGATTAAATGGATTATTGAATACGAACCACCTTGTCCAGACATGATTCAAAATGTTGGGGAGTATGCAGAAGGTTTCTATTTTCAACATGATCACTTTCCAACGCCACCTCAACTTACACATCAGATTAAATCAGAGTATTGCTTGGCTTATCAGCATGCTTTGCTCAAGGATATTCAATTAAAGCGTCCACTCAAGGTTGTATTAGATGGTATGCATGGTGCCGCTGGGCGTTGTGCTGATTTAGTACTACAAAAAATGGGATGTGAAGTCATTTCAATACGTTGTCGTGAAAATGGAGAGTTTCCTGATCATCCTCCAGACCCTTCACAAGCGAAGCATTTGACGCAGCTAAAAGAAAAAATTTTGTTGCATCAGGCGGATTTGGGGATTGCTCTTGATGGTGATGGTGATCGTGCCGTCATTTTGGATGAGAATGCTCACATTGTGTCTGCTGATCGCTTGTTAGCATTATTCGCATCATTGTGTTTAACTCAGCATCCGCATCATGAAATTGTTTATGACGTAAAATGTTCAACGATGGTGTCAAAAACCATTGAACAATTACAAGGCATCGCAAAAATGATTCGTACTGGCAGCAGTTTCATGCGCCGTTATATTTCCCAATCCAAAGGTCGAGCTGTTTTTGGGGGAGAATATGCGGGTCATTATGTCTTCAATGATGGTCGTGGTTTTGGTTACGATGATGGTATCTATGCAGCATTACGGGTCATGGAGGCATTGAGTCAACTTAATATCACGCTATCTGAATATCTCGCTCAATTCCCAGATCGCTTTGGTACTGAAGATACCTATATTGAAACGCAAGATGCAAATCCGCAAGACGTCCTAGCCTTGATAGAGCAGAATTGTAAAAGTACTGGGGCTAAAATGAGTAAAATCGATGGTATTCGCCTTGATTTTGACTACGGATTTGGCATTATGCGAGCATCAAATACTGGTGAATACTTCACGGTACGGTTTGATGCAGATAGCCCATCGAAACTTTATGAAATTCGCCAGCATTTTGTAAAAATTTTAAATGAAAAATATCCTGTGCTTGCTCAAAGTATTTTGAATGCACACTAATGTAGGAATGAAGGAGAGGCGAATGCCACACCAACAAACTGGCATCGACAAAGCTCAAATTTTGACAGAAGCTTTGCCATACATCCAAAGATTTACAGGTAAAACACTTGTAGTGAAATATGGCGGCAATGCAATGACTGATCCTGCATTAGAAAGTTCGTTTGCCCGTGATATCGTGCTTCTGAAAACAGTTGGTCTTAATCCGGTTGTGGTTCATGGTGGTGGTCCTCAAGTCGATTCATTTTTGAAACAACTTGGGCGTGAATCAGACCGTATTGATGGAATGCGTGTAACTGATCCTGCAACTATGGAAGTTGTAGAAATGGTGTTGGGCGGAAGTGTAAATAAGTCTATTGTGAATTTGATCAATCAACATGGTGGTCGTGCAATTGGATTAACGGGTAAAGACGGTAACTTAATTCGTGCTCAAAAGTTGTTGATGGAAAAAACCCAAGAGGATGGATCTGTTCAACAAATTGATCTTGGGTTAGTGGGTGAAGTGGTCGGTGTAAAAACTGACGTTCTGGAAATGTTCACTCAAAGTGATTTTATTCCAGTGATTGCGCCACTTGGTGTTGATGAGGAAGGCAATACTTACAATATCAATGCAGATTTAGTTGCTGGTAAAGTTGCTGAAGCTTTGGGTGCAGAAAAGTTAATTCTTCTTACGAATATCAGTGGTGTATTGGATGAGAATAAAAACCTACTCACTGGACTAACAACACAAGAAGTCGATCGCTTGATAGATACAGGTGTGATCTACGGCGGTATGATTCCGAAAGTGGGATGTGCGCTTGATGCGGTGAAAGGGGGTGTAGTGAGCGCGCATATTGTGGATGGTCGTGTTCCACATGCGACTTTGTTGGAAATTTTTACGGATCACGGTGTTGGAACATTGATTACCAATCGTTCTAAGTCGGCGCACTAATTCATAATCACATAATAAAAAGTCACTTCGGTGGCTTTTTTTGTTTGATAAGAATAATCGTTTTATGTCCCATATATCCAGCATAAAACATATTCAATTGCTATATTCATATTTGCAAGATCTATAAGGCTGATGCACAATAAAACTGATAATTAAAGCAAAATGAAAGATTATGTGCCAACTACTTGGAATGAATTGTGCCACCCCTACGGATATTACGTTTTCTTTTCGTGGTTTTTCTCAGCGCGCTGGAATAACGTCAGATCACTCAGATGGTTTTGGCATCGCTTTCTTTGAGGATAAGGCATGTCGCTTATTTGTTGATAACCAATCTGCAGTCGAGTCTCCAATTGCAGAATTCGTTCGTAATTACCCGATTAAATCGCGTAATGTCATTGCCCATATTCGTAAAGCAACACAGGGAAAAATTACTTTAGAAAATTCTCATCCATTTATTCGTGAATTGTGGGGGAGACAATGGATTTTCGCGCATAATGGTGATCTGCATAATTTTCATCCAAGGTTGTCGGGACAGTTCACACCAGTAGGTAATACAGATAGTGAGCTTGCATTTTGCTATTTATTAGAACATCTCGTACAAAAGTTTGGTTATGTAGAGCCAAGTGTCCACGATGTATTTCGTGCATTAGAAGAAATTTCACCAACAATAGCAGAGCATGGGACATTCAATTTTTGTTTATCAAATGGACAGGCTTTGTATAGTTATGCGACCACAAAATTACACTGGATTGTTCGCGAATATCCATTTCAACCTGCACGATTAATTGATATTGATGTTGAAGTCGATTTTAGTCAGGTCACGACACCTGAAGATCGTGTGGCTGTAATTACGACAGAACCATTAACAGATAATGAAGCTTGGTTTGCATATACGCCCGGCGAAATGATTTTATTTCAGGATGGTAAGCCAACATTACGTACAATAACTCACGTTGAGCGATTGGTCAGAGAAGCCCGTGACCCAAGCTTGAAGCGTGTTACTCGCGCGGATCAATATTAAAAATTTAATTTGAAGTGGCTAAGATCTACACTTACTTTTTTAACGCCAGACTTTGATTTTAATGATTGAGCTAGGCAAAATAGCGTAAAACTTTTTAATGGAATACCTCATGCAGGACACCGCTATGTCACGATGGTTATCGCCGCTGATGGCATTTTGTTTGTCATTTATCATTATTGTGGGTCTAGCACCAAGCTTAGGCTTGCAAATTGATCGACAACTCGATTTTTGGTTACTTTGGTTTGCAACGATGTTGTTTTTAGCGTTGCCAATTATTTATTTAGAAATTGGATTGGCGAAACGAGCTCAAACTTCAGCGCTGAACGCATTATCAAAATTGACCCGTGAAGCCGATGCAAACCAACGTTGGAGAGTAGTGGGCTGGCTTGCTGTTATTTTTATTCCATTCTTAGCAGGCGGTATATTACTTAATACTTCTAATGCTGTAGCACAACAAAATGATTTTGGTATTGGTTCAAATATTTTGATGGGTATCGCAGCATTCATTGCATTTGGTTTATCATTTCTTCAACGTTCTGTATTGGTTGTACTTACTGCGATTGCAACGATTGCAAGTTTAATCGCGGCTCAGGTTTTTGGTGTCCAAGTCAATGATTGGCAGCTGACTCCTGTTGAGTTTAAAGAGTGGGGTAATGCAACTATTCTCGCTTTAGTAGCTTCAGGTCTCGGGCTTGGATTATATTGGCAGACAAATCTCAATCAAGAGAAACAAGATGCTGCAACGCCAAAAACTTTACCGATTTGGCTAGCGCAACTGGTGGCTGTGGCTGGATTTGGATATTTTGCAATTAGTGCTGCAATTCCAGCATATATCGTTTTAATCGCGACAATATTTGCAGTAGCTTTACTCCTGCAACTTGGGAAGGAACAACTCGCACATCGTGGATTAGCACAAGCGGTGCAATATTTTTTATTGCTTGCACCACTTTTAATTTGGGTATTCCCTGCAGCCGATCTATTTTTAACTCCGATTTTAATGCTTTGGGGATTAAGCATTTGTTTAATCTATGCAATTTTCGTGGGTTGGATCATGAAAATTAGTCATTTACGTAAAGCGCTGAATTTTAGTAATGAAGCTTTTTATAATATCTGGCGTGTGGCTGTACGTATTGTGACACCTTTAGCAATTGTGGCTGCAATGATTTCTTACTTAGGTCAATTGTTACCATGATCCAAAATGCAAAAGTTTGGGTTGCTTATGCTGCTGTAGACCAGCAGTTTCACATTGAACTTGAATTTGTGGAAGGCATGTCTGTTGCGGATGCTATTACACAAAGTGGTATCGCGTCGTGTACGCAGTTGCCAGACGAGTATGCTGTTGGAATTTTTGGGACGAAAGTACAAGATCAATCGCATGTTTTGCAAGCAGGTGATCGGGTGGAAATCTATCGGGCATTAACGATTAATCCAAAAGATATACGCCGTAAGCGAGCGGCAGCGAATCCAGTTGGGCGCTATTGTCGTGGCAATCGCTTTAAACAATTGAAATGATATGAAAAACCCCTCTTTGAGGGGTTTTCTTTTATGTCTAATTCTTTATAGTGGTGGCGCGTTCAAAATCGCATCTTTCGAACCTGGTAAACCAGGTTGAGTTTCTGGGATAGTTTCTAAACCTTCGATTTTATTCACGACGCCAGAACCATCGAAATATACTTTTAGATGCTGACCTTGAGTTGCAGGAATATTTGCTTTTTTAGCATATGTACCTGGGGTATAATTGTAGATGTAATCCCAACGTAAAGGATTCAAAGGATCTGAAATGGTTGGGCTACCAAGTAAAAAACGAACTTGTTGGTAAGTCATCCCGACTTGAATTTTTGAAGCTTGCGCTTGGGTTAATGGTGTTCCTTGAGGAATATCAACTTTGTATACACCAAAGACAGAACAACCACCCAGTAAAGAAGCGACGAATAACGTCAGCATGATTTTTTGCATTTTGCTACACTATCCCAAATTAATTATGATGCAATTGATCCAAGGATAGATCATACTGCATCTCAACTCTGTTGCATATTCCAACTTAAAATTTGTTGAGAGACCTTTTTATATGCCTATTTCAAATCAAGATTTACGCAAAGCTGGACTTAAAGTTACCCTTCCACGAATCAAGATTTTGGAATTATTAGAAAATTCAAGACAGCATCATTTGAGCGCGGAAGATATCTATAAGACCTTACTTGAGCAAGGCGAAGATGTCGGTCTAGCAACTGTATATCGTGTGTTAACTCAGTTTGAAGCTGCTGGTATTATCCAACGTCATCATTTCGAGAATAATCACTCTGTATTCGAAATCATGCAAGATGATCACCACGATCATATGGTCTGCCAGAACTGCAACAAAGTTGTTGAATTCCACAATGATTTGATTGAACAAGAACAACATAATGTTGCTGAACAACTTGGTTTTGTTTTAACAGGTCACTCTTTGAATTTATATGGTTATTGCGATGCGCCTGAATGCCAAGAAGCATACCGTAAAAAATAAATCTTGATTAAAGTAAAAAAGGAGCAATGATTGCTCCTTTTTTATTCACTATTGATTAATCATCTTGACCATCAAAAGTGAGGCGGGGGCCAGAATTCAACAGATAGTGTGGATCTTCTTCAGAGAGTTTGATTTGTAAGCGTAAATCGTTGGCAGAGTCGGCATGACGCAATGCTTCGTCATAAGTGATTTTCTCAGCTTTATATAAGTCAAATAGCGCTTGATCAAACGTCTGCATTCCAATTTCACGGGAACGCTTCATGACTTCCTTAATTTCATGAACTTCGCCTTTACGCACCAAGTCTGAAATCAGTGGAGAATTGATTAAGATTTCAATTGCGGGATGACGTGATTTTTTATCAGGAGTCGCAATTAACTGTTGTGCAATGATTGCCTTCAAATTCAGTGAGAGGTCCATAAACAGTTGGCTGTGACGATCTGTCTCAAAGAAATGAATAATACGATCTAAGGCTTGGTTAGCATTATTGGCATGTAAGGTCGCAAATACTAAATGTCCTGTTTCAGCGAAACTAATCGCATAGTTCATGGTTTCACGTGAGCGGATCTCACCAATAAGAATAACATCAGGTGCTTGACGGAGTGTGTTTTTCAGTGCAATTTCAAAGGAGTCTGTATCAATGCCAACTTCACGTTGAGTAATGATACAGCCTTGATGTTGATGAATAAATTCGATTGGGTCTTCAATGGTAATGATATGACCTTTAGAATTTTGATTACGATGACCGATCATTGCTGCAAGCGAAGTCGATTTACCTGTACCAGTAGCACCTACAAATAAGATGATCCCGCGCTTAGTCATTGCTAAATCTTTAAGTACGGGCGGTAGTTTCAGCTCATCAATACTTGGAATGACAGTTTCAATCCGACGTAAGACCATGCCAGGTTGATCACGTTGCTGAAAAGCACTGACACGAAAACGTGCAGTTTTATCACGATTGGCAATAGCAAAATTACATTCGTGTGTTGCAGCAAATTCAATTCGTTGTCTTTCACTCATAATCGAGTGAATCAATTGACCTATGATTTCACCAGTGAGTTTTGTTTTAACTACAGGCACAATTTCACCATTAATTTTCATTGATGGTTCAATATCTGCACTGATAAATAAATCTGAAGCCTTGCGCGCAATCATCATGTCGAGCAGGTCATTAAAATCCATTTTGATTCCCCTAAATCAAATGACGTTCACTTTTTTATAAAAATGATTCTGGTTGTTTAGCCGCAGTACGTGCAACTTGCGGGGTAATAATGCCTTTCGCGACAAGATTTTTGAGACTTTGATCGAGAGTGGTCATGCCATAATTTGCACCGGTTTGTATTGCAGAATACATTTGTGCAACTTTGTTCTCACGGATGAGATTTCGAATCGCTGGAATTCCAATCATAATTTCGTGAGCAGCTACCCGACCGCCACCTGTTTTCTTCAAAAGTGTTTGAGAGATGACGGCTTGAAGCGATTCAGAAAGCATGGCACGAACCATGTCTTTCTCATCGGCAGGAAACACGTCGATAATACGGTCAATTGTTTTTGCGGCAGATGTGGTATGCAGTGTTCCAAACACCAAGTGACCAGTTTCCGCAGCAGTGAGTGCAAGTCGAATGGTTTCGAGGTCACGCATTTCACCGACGAGAATAATATCTGGATCTTCACGCAGTGCAGAGCGTAGCGCTTCATTAAAACCATGTGTGTCACGATGCACTTCTCGCTGGTTAATCAAACACTTTTTGGATTGGTGCACAAATTCAATTGGATCTTCGACGGTTAAAATATGGTCGTAACGGTTGTCGTTAATGTAATCCATCATCGCCGCAAGCGTAGTCGATTTACCTGAACCCGTTGGTCCTGTGACCAAAACAATTCCTCGTGGATAGGCGCAAATGTCTTTGAAAATTTGCCCCATGCCCAAGTCTTCCATAGAAATCACTTGAGAAGGAATGGTACGGAATACCGCGCCAGCGCCACGATTTTGGTTGAATGCGTTGACACGGAAGCGTGCTACACCAGGTACTTCAAATGAGAAATCGGTTTCTAATTTTTCTTCATAATCGCGACGTTGTTTATCATTCATGATGTCGTAGATTAAGCGGTGTACTTCTTTGTGTTCTAAGGCTGGTAAGTTAATACGACGAACTTCACCATCAACACGAATCATCGGTGGCATTCCCGCAGAAAGGTGCAAGTCAGACGCCCCGTTTTTCACTGAAAATGCCAGTAATTCTGTAATATCCATAAATTCCCCGAACGCATTAAAATCGTAATTATTTTGATAGAATAATAAGGCTTTCCTACAGCTTAACCAACAGTTAGCGTGCAAGAAAGTAAAAAAAGATGAATTAACTGAGATAGCTATACATGATGAGTCTAGAGCAAGCGAGAAATAGTGTCATTCAACAAATTGAACAAGCCTGTGAAGTTGCTCAACGACAATCTAACGAGGTTAAACTCCTTGCTGTTTCCAAAACGCATCCAGCGGATATTTTGAGAGAAATGTATCAGACTGGTCAACGAGCATTTGGTGAGAATTACCTGCAAGAAGCATTAGATAAAATCAAAGCGCTGAATGATTTAGACATCGAATGGCATTTTATTGGTCATGTACAACGCAATAAAACCAAACAGTTGGCTGAACAATTTGCATGGGTGCATGGGGTTGATCGCTTTATTATCGCAGAGCGACTCTCTAATCAACGCACAATCGAACAGGAGCCTATCAATATTTGTCTTCAAGTGAATATTGATGCTCAAGAAAGCAAAGATGGTTGTGCAGTTTCAGAGGTCGAAGATCTGGTTGCTCAAATGAGCATATTACCTCGACTTCGATTACGAGGATTAATGGTCATTCCAGCACCTGGCAATGTAGATGCACTCTATGATGCCAAGACACTTTTTGATCAGATGAAAGAGCATCATGCACATCCTTCTGATTGGGATACCTTGAGTATGGGAATGTCGGGTGATTTACAAGATGCGATTAGCGCTGGATCGACTATGGTTCGCATAGGGACGGCCTTATTTGGGGCGCGAGATTACTCAAAATGATTGGATTCAGTCTGCACTGAACTTTCGGGTTCAGTCGCTGTCATTGTAAATACAACTTTTTATGTATAAAAATAAACCAATATATTTCACATAATCATAAAACAGGGAAGAATTGGATGAGTTCGTATTATCAGCTTTTAGAACGAAAAGTGTGTGATGATGGATCAGTACTGGCTAAGTATAAGTCGACTATACATGCTCAAGGTGCATGGAATGCGCACGAACAGCATATGGCGCCCGCAACAGGGATTATTTGTGCAGAGTTGGATCACTTTTCTGCTCGGTCTGACCTACGGATTGGACGTATAAGTTTAGATATTTTGGGCCTGATACCCGCTGGGGAGTTTCAAATTGAAACTCGAATTATTCGACCTGGAAAAACCATTGAATTGATCGAGTCGACCATGTCTGCACATGGTAAAAGCTGTATTCAGGCACGTACTTGGCGAATGATGATGAGTGATACTCAGGCAGTCGCAGGATTAGAAGATCAAAAAGTTGCTGATCCTGACGAGGGGATCTTATGGGAAGAAATTAGAAACTGGCCTGGAGGCTATATTCAATCACTTGAGGCACGCCGTTTAGATCGACGGGCAGGCAAGGGCATTGTATGGCTAACCAATCCTTATGACATGGTTGAAGGACAAATACATTCAGACTTTGTGAAGTTGATGGGAATGGTCGATACAGCGAATGGAATTGTCACACGACAAGGTTGGCCGTTTAACTATACTTTTCCAAATTTAGATTTACAGATACATCTCTATCGTATGCCAATAGGTAAGTGGCTAGGTCTGGAAACAGTGCAACAATATGGTGATGACGGTATCGGGTTAACTTCATCTATTCTTCATGATCTGAACGGACCTTTTGGACGAGCTGAGCAAATTTTAACTTTAAGAAAACTGGCTTAGATTAAAGCCGTCATTTGACGGCTTCAACTTTTTATCATTAATCATTAACCGACAATATTAATGGTACTGGCACCTGCACCTACAGGTTTGACCTGAATCTGTACTGGAATGCGTTCATGCATTTCCTGTACATGCGAGATCAACACCACTTTACGTCCCTGACTTTGTAAATGATCTAAGGCATTCATCACCATATGTAGTGATGCAGGATCGAGCGTGCCAAAGCCTTCATCAATAAACAGTGATTCAAGTTTCATTGAACCTGATGCCATGTTAGCAATCGCTAAAGCAAGGGCTAAAGACACTAAGAAAGTTTCACCACCTGATAAGGACAACACAGGTCGAACTTCGCTGTTCATATCTAGGTCAATAATGGCCAAACTTAAACTGTCAGGAATACGATGCAACTGATAACGTGGCGCAAGCGGCTGTAATTGCTGATTGGCATATTCCACCAAAATATCTAAATGATGCTCTTGAGCAATCTTTTTAAACTTGGTGCCTTCCTTATGCCCAATCAAATCGTAGATACGTCCCCAACGATATTCTTCCGCCTTGATTTGTTCTATTTGGCTTTGATACTTAGCATAGTTGGCTTGATTGGCAGCATTCATACGTAATTGAGTTTCTGTATCAGTGAGTGCTTCTTGTTGAGCGAGCTTTTCCGTTTGCAAGTTCTCAAGTTGCTGCTCGAGCATGCTGAGATCATGTTCAGGCTGATGTTTTAAATGGGCTTGATAACGTTCTTCTAAAACTTGCCAAGCGGTTTTGGCATTCTCTAAAAGTTGTCGCTGCGTATTTAACTCATGGCGTATTTGTTGATGTTGGGCTAAATTAATACTTAACCATGTCGTGATTTGATCTGTGGTCACGGTCGGATGGCTCAGTTGCCATTGCTGAATAGCCTGTTGTACTTGCTGTAATGCCTGTTCAATATGATGTAAATCACTGAGCAACTGCTGCTGTTGTAAATTGGCTGCATTCAGCTGTTGTTCAGCATGTGCAGTTTTACTGCGTTGTGCATGAACCTCATTGGCATGGGCGATAGCAGTTTGCTCTAAATGTTTTTGCCAATCCGCAGCATAACGGTAGCTTTGACCGGCATAGTCTTGGGTCAGTTCCGCAAGTTTCGAGCGTAACATTTTGCCTTGCTCAATCAGTTGTTCAATCTGGTGAGTCAGGTGTTGTTCGTGCTTTTGCGCTGCTTCAAAGCGCAGCGTCATTTTTTCAAGTTCCTGCTGTGCTTGCAGCAGTGATGTCTCTACCTGTTTTTGCATGGTGAGCAATGCAACACGTTGCTGTAGCTGCTGTTGTAATTCAGCAACCCAATGTATTGGCATGTCTTGCTGATAGCGAGCAGGCAGTAACTGCACAATGGGTTGAATACCTTGATCAAGTTGCACACGACGTTGAATATTCAATTGTAATTGCTGTTGTTGCTGTTGCTCCTTACGCCATTGCTCAAGCAATTGACCAAGTTGTTGTTCTTGTGCCTGTTGTTGTTCGATATGCGATTGCAGTGTTTCGATCTGCTGCATTATGCGCTGCTGTAACTGAATCGGGTCTGCCGTGTCGAGATCTAAACCCAGTTGTTGTAATGCTGCTTGAATATGCACGATCTGTTGCTGAGTCGACTGCGTCAGCTGTTGCACACGTTGTTGTTGTTGTTCAAGTAAGGTCTGTACTTTGGATTGCTCAATCTGGGCTTGCTGTACCTCACGATTGAACTGTTCCAGTTGTTGACGAGCCTCCTGTAATTGCTGCTCGTGTAGTTGCAATAAACCTTGTTCTAAGCGTTGCTGACTTTGTAAAAACGGATGTTCATGGCTCCCACAGACCATACATGGTTGATTGGCTTTGAGCTGTTCACGTAAATGCTGCACGTTTTCGCTATGCAATAGACGCTGTGCCTCCAAGATGCTTTGTAGCTGGGTATAGGCGGCTTCTTGTGTGGCTTTTTCGCTCAAGCGTTTTTCAAGAGTCTGTTGAATAATCTGCAGTTGCTTTTGTTGTTCAGCGATTGAGCCTGTCAGGTCGTGTGTTTCGCTGATATGGGTAATGACTTGATCAAGCTGCTGCTGTTGATGTTGCAGTCGTAATACCGTACTTTGCTGATGTTCACGCTGTTGTTGGATGTTTTTTTGCGATTGTGTCAAAGCGTCAAGACTTTCATGTTGAGCCACATAGCTTTGCAGACGTTGTACAATGGTTTGCTGTTGCTGTTCTAAAGTTGCAAAGGATTGTTGTAATAGTTCTGGCTCTTGTTGATGAAGCAACTGATATTGCTCGACATAATGTTGTAGCGCCTGCAAAGTACTTTGTGGTTCTTGGTCAAAGCATTGTAAAAATTGGCTTTGGGTTAACTCAAAGTTGATTTGTTGCTGTTTATTTTGCCAAGCCAATACGCTGGTCTGTTGTTGTTCAACAGCATGTTTTGACGGTTCTAATTCATTGAGAACAAGCTGATCTTTATCTGCACTGAGTTTTTTATACTGTTCAGAAATACTGTGAATGTCATGATCCAACTTTAAGCCTTGTTCAAGATGAGGCTTAATATCCAAACGTTGCTGCTCAAATTGCGCTTGGGCATGTTCATAGGCTTTTAAGCGCTGTTGTTCAGTAGTAGCTTGTTGTTGTAAAGAGACAAACTCAGCTTGAAAGGCCAGTTGTTTTTGTTGCACCTCAAGTTTTTGTGGTTCTAAACGTGCACGCTGTACATATTGTTCACGAATGGCTTGAAATGCATCAAGCTGTTGTAGCAATTGTTGTTGTGCTGCGGATTTATTTACGGCATCAAGCTGAACTTCATAAATTTCTTTTTTGCCATGGACTTCAGCATACAATTGATCACGCTCAAGATACCATTTACGTTCATTTTCAAGCAGCTTTTCTGATTGTGCCAAATGTACGAGTTGTTGTTTTAACTGCTGATGTCGTTGATTTAAGGCTGCAAGTTGTTCTTCACTCAGAATATCAATATGACCGAGTTGCTTTTCTAAATCAGTACGTTGCTGTTTAATTTCACTAAATTTATCAGCGGCTTTTTTACTGACTTCACTAAAAATTTGCGAATTGGTTAAATATTCGAGTAAGTCTGCACGTTCATGGTCTTTGGCTTTTAAAAATGCACCGACTTCAGACTGTGCTAACAGGACTGCACGGGTAAATTGCTCAAAACTGAGACCAATCAGCTTTTCAATCAGTGGCGTCACTTCCGAGATTTTTTGCGTTAAGGTCGCGCCATCATCTAAACATTGAACAAAGCGCTCGACTTTTAAATTGCCATCAACTTTTTTACGCGCACGGCTAATGTCCCACCGCGCCAAATAGCGTTTACCATCAAGGGCAAGAAATTCAAGTTCAGCAAAACCAGCGGTGGTACCACGACGCAGAATATTCTTCGAATCTTTAATTGAAATGTCTTTACCGCCTACATCTTTCATGCTGCCAGCTGCGCCACGTAAACGTGGGATTTCATCGTACAAAGCTAAACACATGGCATCGAGCAGCGTCGATTTTCCTGCACCTGTTTTACCAGTAATGGCAATCAGACCTGCCTGAGCCAATGGCGCTTGTTCAAAATGGATATGTTGTTCACCGGCTAAAGAGGCCAAGTTGTTTAAACTGAGTCGAATAATTTTCATGACCTGTCCTTAGTGCGCTTTTTGATCCAAATCGTGTTGTGCCGCTTCAAGCAAAGTTAAGAAATCACGCTTCACCGATTCATCCTGCTCATAGCCCATTTTTTCCCACAAGCTTAAAAATAATTTTTCAGGGGTGGGGGGCGCTAAATCGACTTTGTGACTTTCATCGTTTTGCTCCGTTGCTTTTTGATAAATTCGAGCTATACGCAGTAAACGATAACGATTTGGTGGCAGTGCCAGTTCAATCTGCTGACGTAAGTCTACAGGCGGTGGGGCATCTGTCGTATATTCAATCTCTAGAAAATGTCGTGCATTGAGATTGTCAATTTCGCCTTTTGGCAGGGCATGTACCGTAGTGATTAATTCAGACAAGGGTTCACGAATTCGAATCAAATCCACGGTACGTGGAATAACGTGCGCTTGATATTGAAAATGATTTTGTTCATCAGCTTCGGGGTCAATGGTGACTTCAACCACTTGATGTTTATAGTTGCGTTCACTAAAAGACAGTGGAATAGGTGAGCCACTGTAGCGAATATGTTCCTGTCCAACTTTTTGCGGTTTATGCAAATGACCGAGTGCCACATAATCAATCACATCATCAAATAATGCAGTGGATAAAGCCTCTTCGTTACCAATCACAATTGGACGTTCGGAATCTGAGGTTTCACCGCCTTGCATATGGGCATGTGACATCAAAATTAAGGCTTGATTGGGTTGTTTACGCGCTTTAGCTTCCGCAATAAGTTGTTGGTGTAAATAGGCAATCGCATTTTGGCTGTTGGTGGTATTTTCATTTAAGCCTGTAATTTCGGCACTGCGTAAATAAGGCAGGGTTAAGCACCAAGCAACGATATTTTTATCAGCATCATAAATAGGTACCAACAAACGATCGAGATCAAATTCACCATCCTGTTTGCCAATAATACCGACCGCTTTGGCATTGAATTTCGCTAGAAAAGGTTCAACCTGTTCAATGCGGTAACCGGAATCATGATTACCTGCGATCATTAAGGTTTGCATATGCGGGGCAATGGCATGGGCATCGGTAAGAAACTGGTATAACTGTTTTTGAGCAGATGATGCAGGATTGACTACATCAAAAATATCACCGGCAATCAGCAGGGCATTCGGTTGTTTTTGTTGAATTTGCGCAAGTAGCCAGTTTAAAAATTGTGTGTGTTCATAGTCACGATCATGATTGTGAAAAAATTGCCCCAAATGCCAATCTGAAGTATGAAAAAAACGCACTGCCATTACCGAACCCCAAAACATCTCAATTGTCATCTTATCCAATATCGGACTTTAAAACATCGAAATTTTTAACATCTCTATAAGACAGCTTTTAATCGCTATTTTTTATTCGATTTACTCTTTTTTCGTCTTTTTCTCTTGTTTCTATTTTTGATTCTCGAGTTGATCGAGATTTGCTTATGAGAAGAGGATGCATGCAGTTTAGCTGCTGTTAACGATTGATCTATTTTATGATGAAAAAAAGACTGGATGACTAAGGGTACCAATAGAATGCTTAGCCAAATACTCATATTGATGGGAATTATTTGATAGATATAATTTAAAGAATAGACTGAAACCGTAAAAATGAGTGCAAACCGAGCTTCTGTTTTAGAAATTTGATCTTCTGAAAAACGTTTGATATGGATCAGCGTATTTTGTTTGACATCTGAAAAATAAGAACGCGTGTATTTATTGGGAAAATAGCTGAGAAGCAGCATTAAGTTTTGAAAAAGATATAAAGACGATAAACCGAGTAAAAAATATCGAAATAATAAAATTAAACGCTCAACCCAACGATGCTCAGATGTAATATCGCCCTGTGAATAAAGTTCTATAATTTGATCAATAGACAAAATTAAAATTGAACAACAAGTAAAGAAACTCAGTAGAAAACGGCTTAAATGATGATGCTTAATTTCAAAAAAGGCATGTACAATCGAATAGAGTAAAAATATTAACAAGATTATTGTGATGAATGTCGATAATACTGTATCAACACCAAGCATCTGTTTTTCGAAAAACCAATAGCAAATTCCAAGTGCGAATAAAAAACTAAGCCCTTCACCAAAAGGTGTGGTTAAACTCTGATGATGCTCTACAGAAAAAATCATTAAGTAAGCACCAAGATAGAAATAGACCCAAATTATTAATGGATTCGAGCTAGAACTCTGTATAGAAATAAATGAAAGTGCACTCAGAAATAGACTTAAAATTGAATAAATTAAGATTTTTTCTTTATTTTTAATGATTTGATAACTTTGATAAAAAACACCACAGAGTAAACTGATGATTGTAAGCGGTATGTGAAATTGATGATTAAGAAAAGCTTTAAGAAAAACAGTGCAATAGCAAATTAATACGATACCGATAAGAAAGCGAGTGAAGGGATAATTCAATACATCCCAAAAGTCTGATTTAAAATTTAGACGTTTTTTTAGACTAATTTTATGTTTAATTTTTTCTTTATACATTGCGACTAGGATTTATTCTGATTGTTATCTCATCTTTATGGATAAAAGTATATTTAGAAAATTTATTAAGTTCAAAAATAAAGCCGACGATTCGAGTGATGTGAAATCGTCGGCCAAAATACTTCAGTCATTCAAATTTAGGCTGCTAAACTAAATTTTTCTGCAAGAAGCATGATTTATAGGTCTCATTGGGGTATAAGGTCACCGTGTATCATTGCGGATGCCGGTGCAATGACTACGCGGTTGCTACTGACCTTGTACCTTATATAACGCATAAGGTTGTGATTCGGTTGACAAGAAAATTAAAAATATTTGATTTATTTTCGGTTATGCTTTGTGACAGGAATTTATTGCGTCTGAGAGTTATGGTTTCTTTAAGAAAATATTTTTTATGGTTCTTTTTACTTTGCTTAGGATTAACGCTGGTTGCAGGTATATTGGCAGCGTTATTGCCTTCGGCAATTGCAGGAATAGTCACTGCACTTCCATATTTAATAGCGATGATTGTTGTTTTATATAAATTTATTCATCAACAACAACGTGCACCTTCGGATCAAGAACGTAAAAAATTCACATTAGGCTTTACATTGATTTTTTGGGGCTATAACTTTCTTGGTGTTTTTTTAAGTATTTTATTTTTCTCGAGAAAAGACCCTGAAATTTGGCAGAACTTTTTACTCTATGTCCAAAATTCCAGTTTCTTAAGTCTCAGTGCAATTATGATTTTGATGCTGGCGATCCCATTATATTTAATTACCTTTTGGTTTTATGGTCCACAAGCGAAGCGCATGGCGAATAAATTGGTGGTAAATAAGTAATCATGAATTGAGCTCAAAGGCATCTTTCACCATGATAGAGGGATCAGATCATAAGAGTATTTCTATGTATCATCCTTGCGTTTTGGTTACTGGTGCAACAGGTTTTATTGGATCTTATTTGGTTGCATATTTGCTAGATCAAGATTATCAAGTGATTGGTTTAAGCCGACAGTCCAATCCAAAAATGAAGCATCCACGTTTGACATGGGTTCAATCTTTCGATGATATCCAACACGCTCAAATTGACTATGTTATTAACTTAGCGGGTGAAAGTATTGGTGATGGTCGCTGGACGCAAAGGCGAAAACAAAAACTCATCGACAGCCGAGTGAATACGACCGATGCATTATTACATTATCTGCTGACCCATCAGCAACATCCCAAGCGAATTATTTCTGGTTCTGCTGTAGGATATTATGGTATTGATCCTGATCAAGAATGGTCAGAAAAAAACAATGAGCAGGGATCATCTCAACCGATCTTTATGTCCGAACTTTGCCAAGAGTGGGAGAGGTCGGCGCTCCAACACAAAAATCAGTTTGATATTAAGGTCATTCGTTTAGGCGTGGTGTTTGGGCATGGCGGAGGAATTTTACAACAATTACTCTTACCGATTCGATTTAATCTGGTAGGTAAAATTGGTTCAGGTCAGCAGCCCTTAGCATGGATTCATATTCAGGACGTGATTCAGGCGATTGAATTTCTGATGTTGAATGACACTCCAAACGAAGTTTTTAATTTCGTTGCTCCTGAAGAAACGAATCAGGTGTATTTTGTTCGCACCGCAGCAAAAATTTTAAACAAGAAACCGCTTTTAAGTCTGCCTGATTCATTGTTTAAAATCATGTTAGGTGAGCAGTCTCAATTGGTTTTAAATGGACAATACGTTATACCAGAAGCACTTATTCAAGCAGGTTATACATTTAAGTATCCAGAACTCAAAATGGCGTTGGAGCAACTACTTCCATCACATTAAACTTGAAACTTCAAAGATGGGTCATAGGGTCTAGGATCAACGAGGGTGGTCTGATTCAGCATGAGTTGTCGTAGTAACTGCGCTGCAGCTGGCCCCATGCATAAACCATTTCTAAAATGACCAAAATTCGCCCATAAGTTTTTCATTTCAGGCATTAAACCGATATATGGAATTCCATCAGGTGAGCTAGGTCTCAAGCCTGCCCATTGTTGCACAATCGGGAAATTTTTAAGTTCAGGTATGAGTTGAATGCATGCTTGGTAAATGGATTGTTGTGTTTTCAAATTTGGGCGATGTTCAAAACCTAATTCCGCCATACTGGAACCACAGACGATATGGCCATCTCGACGTGGAATCATATACATGACATTGTACATACACATCGTGGGTAGCCAGTTTTCAGGGGTTTTGAATAGGATCATCTGCCCCTGAACAGGTTGAACAGGGATATTGAAATCGAGTTGTGATGCCCAATGTGCCGACCAAGCTCCAGTAGCGATAACATACTGATCAGCTTTAATTTGATGTCGATCATGCAGAACAATGGATTGAACTTGCTGATTTTGAATCAGTAATTTTTCTACCCACTTATGCTCGATAATCTTTACTTTTGAATGTGATTTAAGATAAGTCAGAATAGACTTTAAAAGACGAGGATTACGAACATTAGACAATTGTGGAAAATGCAAAGCCTGCTTGAAAGTATTAGAAACTCGTGGATTCAGATTTCTTAATTGAGTCTCGTCGAGTAAATCGCAATGCTGCATCGGCTCGTTATACTGCGCTTTATAACTGAGGCCAATCTCAAAATCATCTTCATCAAAAATTAACATGCCTGAATCGTGAATTTCGAAATCAATGCCACTCAATGGTTGAATTTTTTGATTCCAAGATTGATATAACGATTTACCATGTTGTGCCAATTGATTGACTGCTTTGGGATAACGCCAAGGATACATAGGTGACAAAATACCACCACCTGCCCAAGATGCAGCTTTAGCTGCTTGTTTTTGATCAATGAGGGTAATTTCACAACCTTGTTCGAGTAATTCAAGCGCTGTTAGTAAGCCGCTAATTCCACATCCAATGATGGCAACGTGCATTTTTATCCACCTTCAAAATGACGGTGTGTATTAGACCATATTCAAGCTCTAATCGTGCAAATAATCTCAATGATGTAAAGAGATCGATGAGATGTAAGATGTTAAATGAGTAAGTTAAAAGTTGGGTCTTGAATACAATGATGATGATTTTAGTAGAAAAAAAGCGCTTTATGGAAAAGCGCTTTTGATTCAATAGTGTATTATATATCTTTAAGCATTTTTGCAGCATCTTCAGCAAAATAGGTCCAAATTCCATCTGCACCAGCACGACGACAGCTCATCAGTGATTCTAAAATTACACTTTCAGAAAGCCAGCCGTTTTGGATTGCTGCTGCCAACATGGCATATTCACCACTCACTTGATAAACAAATGTTGGAATGCCAAATGTGTCTTTAACTTCACGTACAATATCTAGATATGGCATCCCTGGTTTTACGATCACCATGTCTGCACCTTCTTGAATATCTAGTGCAATTTCGTGAAGAGCTTCAGCTCGGTTTCCTACATCCATTTGGTAGTTATACTTATTACCACCTTTTAAATTAGATGCTGAACCCACGGCATCACGGAAAGGACCATAGAAGCTTGATGCATATTTGGCAGAGTAAGCCATGATATTGGTATAAATATGACCATTTGCTTCAAATGCTTGACGAATCGCAGCAATACGACCATCCATCATATCACTCGGTGCGAAAACATCGGCTCCTGCTTCTGCATGGCTTAAACCTTGTTTAATCAGACACTCAACAGTTTCATCATTCAGGACATAACCTGTTTCATCTATGATGCCATCCTGACCGTGTGTTGTATAAGGGTCTAAAGCGCCATCAGTGATGAGTACCATTTCTGGTAATTCTTTTTTTAGAAGACGGACAGTGCTTTGAACTAAACCATCATCTCTCCATGCTGCTTCAGCAGTTAAACTTTTGTCTTCTTGTGGGGTAACTGGGAATAAAGCTAATTTAGATACACCTAATTCTAAAAGTTTTTCAGCTTTGTTTAACAACAAATCAGCTGAAAGACGGTGAATATTTGGCATACTAGGTATTTCTTGGGTTTGATTTTGACCTGGTAGAACAAATACCGGATAAATGAGATGTTCAGCAGAAAGATGTGTTTCTCTCACCATCGCTCTGAGTTTGTCATTTTTTCGAATACGGCGCATGCGTGTTGCAGGAAAAGCAGGGCGATTAAACGTATAAGTCATCACAATCTCGATGTTTGGTATTTTACTTGGGTCTAATTGTAGCCCCCTTAAGGCGGTTTTTGGGAAAATGCTGATGGTTTTTTCTCATGATGTTAATTTGAGTTTTGTATGAACGATTCCCAAAAAAAATGGATGGGTAACCTCCATTTAGGTGCTAAACCAGATCTTGAAGTGGTATTAAATCAACTCACTCAAGTATTTAATACCTCTCCTTATTTCGCTTACAACGAAATGAAAATGCGTGTCGTAGAAGGTGAAATCCAAGGTTATATTGAGATGAAACCTAATCTCATTGGTAATATTTCTTTCCAAATTTTGCATGGCGGTGTAGCGGCAACATTACTCGATAGTATTGGCGGGATTGTTGCAATGGGCGAGCTTTACAAGCGTGCAGAGCCTGATATGCTGCCTGAAACTTTAAAGAAAGTTTCACGTTTAGCAACAGTGGATATGCGAGTGGATTATTTATCACCAGGGCGCGGAAAGTATTTTATTGCCACTGCTGAAGTCCTACGCATGGGTCGCAAAGGTTGTACGATGCGCATGAATATGGTTAATGATGAAGGTAAAGCAATTGCAACAGGTATTGCTTCATACGCATATTGAAAAATCTATGTATCTCTTATAAAAAAACCGCCCTTGTAGGCGGTTTTTTATACTAAACATCTGATCTTGAACGTTTTAACGCACTATTCCATTGATGTAAATGAAATTGACGTTGATCTTCAGACATTGTTGGCTCAAAGGCTTTTTCCAATTTCCATGATGCCGCAATATCAGACGGATTTTTAAATACACCTGCAGTTAAACCTGCCATTGCCGCAGCTCCCCAAGCCGTTGACTCCAAAAGTTGCGGTCTTAACACAGGAACATTCAGTAAGTCGGCTTGAAATTGCATTAGCATATCATTTTGACTCGCACCACCATCTACACGTAATTCTTTTAAAGGGTTTCGAATATCAGATTGCATGGCATTCAAAACGTCAGCGACTTGAAATGCGATTGATTCGAGAGCTGCTCGCGCAATATGTGCTTTATTTGTCCCTCTAGACATACCACATAATAATGCGCGGGCATCCGTATCCCAATGAGGTGCTCCTAAGCCTGTAAAGGCAGGAACAAGTACGACACCATCGGTACTGTTAACTTGACATGCCAATTGTTCAATTTCTTGGCTACTTTGAATAATTCCAAGTCCATCACGTAACCATTGCACAATTGCACCAGCCATAAAAACACTACCTTCAAGCGCATACGAGGTGTGTTCTTTACATTGCCAAGCTAAAGTGGAGAGGAGTTGATTTTGACTCAGTTGAATTTGATCACCTGTATTGAATAACATAAAGCAGCCAGTACCATAGGTGTTTTTTGCTGAGCCTACGTCAAAACATGATTGACCAAATAACGCTGATTGTTGATCACCTAGAATCCCTGTAATCGGAATTTCTGCACCTAAGAGTCCTTTGGCTGTATTGGCAATATGGCAATCAGAAGCCACGATTTTGGGTAGTATTGCTTTTGGGATATTAAATAGTGCGAGTAATTCGTCATCCCATTGCTGGGTATGCAGATTCATTAACATGGTTCTTGAAGCATTCGAGACTTCAATCACGTGTTCAGCACCTTGAGTGAGATTCCAGACTAACCAGCTATCAATGGTTCCAAAAGCCACTTCGCCTTGTTCCGCACGAGCTCTTAAACCATCAATATTTTCAAGTAACCACACTAATTTTCCAGCACTGAAATAAGGATCAATGCGGAGTCCTGTGGTGAAATTTATCTTGGTTTGTAAGTCTTGTTGAATGAGGGAATTACACCAATCACTTGCTCTGCGATCTTGCCAAATAATCGCAGGGGCTAGAGGTTCACCAGTTTTTTTATCCCAAATCACTGTCGTTTCGCGTTGATTGGTTAGGCCTAAAGCTTTGATATCTTTAGGCAGTAATCGTGCATCAGCAATTGCTTGCTGTACCACTGCGATTTGTGAGCTCCAAATCTCTTGTGCATTTTGCTCTACCCAGCCTGACTTTGGGGTTCGTATTTTAGTTTCTCTTTGAGCTGTTGCATGAACGTTTCCATGTTCATCAAAAATGATCGCACGACTTGACGTCGTCCCTTGATCTAGTGCAAGTAAATAACTCATAAAATATGCAATTTTGAACTTGAAAAAAGAGATTTTATCTCAATTATTGGAATAAGCGCATGTGTATGTTTAATTGTTGTGAAATTAGAGGTCGTATTTTCAAACTTTTATGCTATGATTGCGTTGTACTTTGGGGATGTTCCTGGCTTCGACGCTGGTGATGAAACTCATAGATGCATGCCGAGAGCGCATTTTCTCTCGTAAATAAAATTTGCATTTTAAATAGTCGCAAACGACGAATCTTACGCTCTAGCTGCCTAAGGGCAGCTTGTCCGCATCTCTGAATACTTGTGGTTAGAGATCCCGACTGAAGCGCACGCACACAAGTCCGTATAACATCAAGCCTTGGGGTGTTGTACTAAACTTAAAGGATCGCTCTCTTAACCCTGTTCGTCGGGTCTTTGAGGGTTAAAATAATAGACGATATCTAAGCATGTAGTAATCTCGAGTGTAGTGCTTGCGGACGCGGGTTCGACTCCCGCCATCTCCACCAAAATTCTTGTTATAAAAAAGCCACTTATATTAAGTGGCTTTTTTATTGCTAATTAAAACTGATAAAACGAAAAAGTACGATGCTTATTTAATATTCGTATGGGTAGGGGGAGGCATATGGAACTGAAGCAACTTAGATACTTTATTACGATTGTTGAGTCAGGAAGTTTAGGTAAAGCTGCGCAGAAGTTAGATGTGGGCACATCAGCACTTAGCCAGCAAATTGCAAAGTTAGAAGATGAGCTGTGTACAAGGTTATTGCAACGTAACTCTACAGGTGTGACTCCAACGCCTGCAGGTTTAGCTTTTTTCAAACAGGCACAACTTTCACTTCGTCATGCGCAATATGCAATAGAAGCGGCGCATTCATCACGCTTGACAGGTCATGTGAGTGTGGGATTTTCACCCAGTATTGCATCAGTACTCGGCATTCCCTTCATGCAACTAATGTCGGAGCGTTATCCCGATATAAAAATTCATTTAGTCGAGAGCCTATCTGGTAATCTCACCAATTTAGTCAATGCAAGGCAACTAGATATTGCGATCATTTTTACTAAAGATGTCGATAGTAACTGGGCTGTTCAACCTTTATTGAAAGAGCAAATGTTCATGATGGCCAATTGTGCTTTGTTAAAAGAGCAGGGTTATGAACAATGTATTTTAGAAGGAAAAATTGATTTAGAAAAAGTGAATCGCTTACCACTTGTATTGCCAAGTCAGAGACATGGTTTGCGTAAATTTCTTGATCAAAAAGTTGAATTATTAGATGTTGACTATGAAGTAGATGGTCTACATCTTCTGATGAATTGTGTTAGCAATTTAAACATGGCAACCATTCAACCTGTCAGTGCACATTTTG
Source organism: Acinetobacter sp. ANC_7635 (assembly GCF_056779945.1). Lineage (NCBI taxonomy): Bacteria > Pseudomonadati > Pseudomonadota > Gammaproteobacteria > Moraxellales > Moraxellaceae > Acinetobacter > Acinetobacter sp. ANC_7635. The sequence goes on from NZ_JBWYIS010000014.1 coordinate 43,536, forward strand.
ATTATCTAAAGTCGGATATTTGTTTATTAAAAGTGGTTGAACCAGAACTTGATCGAATTAATTATTTAATTAGTTTGGCTGAAGAAGAGCTTTCACCCGCGAGCTTAGCAACTAAAGTGGCGATTAAAAGCACAGTTAAAAGCTTGATTCAGAAAGGACTATGGCCAAGTGCTGAGTTATTAGACTTTTAACCTATTTAATTTTATTAAACACCTATTTAAATTCTGCCTATCACGTTAATTCGCACTTTTAGTCTTAAATTACATCAAATTCGAGAGGGAAGACATCGAATGCATGATGTAATTGTGATTGGCGGTGGGAATGCCGCATTGTGTGCTGCACTGACAGCAAGGGAACAAGGCGCATCTGTCTTATTATTGGAAGCTGCACCCAAAGAGTGGCGTGGGGGGAACTCTCAGCACACTCGTAATTTACGTTGTATGCATGACGCACCACAAGATGTTTTGGTGGACGCTTATCCTGAGGAAGAGTACTGGCAGGATTTGTTAAAAGTTACCGCGGGCAAGACCAATGAACATTTGGCACGCTTGGTGATTCGAAGTACAGCAACTTGTCGAGATTGGATGCGTAAGCATGGGGTGAATTTCCAACCACCGCTGTCAGGGGCACTGCATGTCGCACGTACTAATGCATTTTTTATGGGTGGTGGAAAAGCTTTAGTTAATGCCTATTTTAGAAGCGCACAAGATTTAGGTGTTGAGGTTCGCTATAGCACCAAAATTGTTGACTTGGACTTAGAAGACAATACTTTCAAAGCTGCTATTGCTGAAGATGGTACACGTTTTGAAGGAGCGGCTTGTGTTCTTGCTGCAGGTGGTTTTGAATCGAACATCGCATGGCTTAAAGAAGCTTGGGGACAAAACGAAAATGGTGAGTGGCCAGCGGATAATTTTATTATTCGTGGTACACGTTTCAACCAAGGCAACTTACTCAAATTTATGATGGATCAAGGAGCCGATATCATTGGCGATCCATCTCAATCGCATTGTGTCGCTGTCGATGCACGTGCTCCTTTATATGATGGTGGAATTTGTACCCGTATTGACTGTGTATCTTTAGGGATTGTCGTCAACAAAAATGCAGAACGTTTTTATGATGAAGGTGAAGACTTCTGGCCAAAACGTTATGCGATTTGGGGGCGTTTAGTTGCCAAGCAGCCGAATCAAATTGCCTATTCAATAATTGATTCAAAATCTGTTGGACGTTTCATGCCACCCGTATTTGAAGGCACGAAAGCAGATAGCATTGAAGAGTTAGCAGCAAAGCTCAATTTAGATGTGGCGACCCTCTCGAAAACGGTGAATGAGTTTAACCAAGCCTGTGTCGTTGGTGAGTTTAATCATACTGTGCTTGATAATTGTCATACTGAAAATTTAAGCCCTGCGAAAACCCATTGGGCTGTTCCGCTGAATCACCCCCCTTTTTATGCATACGCACTGCGTCCGGGGATCACTTTTACTTATCTCGGTTTAAAAGTGGAGGATGATGCGGCCGTTCGTTTCAATAATCGGCCAAGCCCAAATTTATTCGTTGCAGGTGAAATGATGGCTGGCAATGTGTTAGGTCAGGGTTATACCGCAGGTGTGGGGATGTCAATTGGAACGACATTTGGTCGTATTGCAGGAAAAAATGCGGCGAATGCTGCACTGATGTTGGGAGTTTAATTATGAATGCCAATGCAAAAAATTTAATTCCTATCGTGCAGTTGAGTCAGAACGAAGATCAAGTCAAACAAGCCTTACAGATTTGTAATGCTTGTCGATACTGTGAAACATTTTGTGCGGTTTTCCCTGCCATGACCAAACGTCTTGAGTTTACGCAGGCGGATATCCACTATATGGCTAATCTTTGTCATAATTGTGGTGCGTGTTTACATGCTTGCCAATATGCGCCACCGCATGAATTTGGCGTCAATATTCCGCAAGCCATGGCACAAGTTCGATTAGAGACTTATCAAGAATTTGCAGTCCCTGCTGTATTTGGATCAATCTATCAAAAAACAGGCATTCCACTGGTTTCTGCAATGTCAGTACTATTTTTCTTACTGATGTTGGCAGGTGTTTGGATGAATGGCACTGATCTATTTGGTCGCTACCAAGGTGATTTCTACACCATTTTTCCTCACAATTTCTTAGCAGTGCTGTTTGGTTCAGTGTTTATTTTAGCGTTTGTGTTATTGGGTTTAGGCATTGCAAAATTCTGGAAGCAAACCTCTAAAATTATTCCTGAAGGCGTGGCGCAGCCAGATATTCTACAAGCTTCTAAAAATGTTCTCACGCTCAAATATTTAGATGGTGGGCATGGTAAAGGTTGTAATGAAGAAGATGATCGATATACACAAATCCGTCGTGTTTATCATCACTTCACAATGTATGGCTTTTTACTCTGTTTTGCAGCAACAAGCGTTGCAACGTTCTATCACTATTTTCTTGGTCTTCAAGCACCATATGCCTACAGCAGTTTACCCGTAATTTTAGGTACGTTGGGTGGGATTGGCTTAATCATTGGCCCAGTAGGATTGTTATATCTCAATATTAAACGTCATCCTTTACATGGTGATGTGAAGCAAAAGCCAATGGACCGTGGATTTATTTTCTTGCTTCTGCTGATCAGTGTCACCGGTTTATTGCTCTTGGCATTTCGTGATACCTCGGCAATGGCATTACTCCTGATAATTCATCTCGCAACAGTTATGACTTTCTTCTTAACAATTCCCTTTGGTAAGTTCGCTCACGGTTTCTATCGCAGTGCAGCTTTATTAAAGTTCGCTGTGGAAGAGCGAATTGCAAAACAACGAGCTAAAACGAAGTAAACACCCAAACCAATCTAGGCCAGAGGTTAGATTGGAAATAGGTAAAACATGGACATACATCAATTAATAATTCAGCAATAAGGATAGTTTGCTATGAAAAAAATGAAATGGTTAGCATTGGCATGTACTGGTGCTGTATTGGTAGGTTGTGGTACAGGAAATGCAGCAAAAGAACCAGGGCAACCTAAACGTGCAGAATGTATTGCACCCGCTAAGCCGGGGGGGGGATTTGATATGACCTGTAAGCTGATGCAATCCGGCTTTAAAGAGACAGAGGTGTTAGCAGAACCTATTCGTGTAACGTATATGCCGGGTGGTGTAGGGGCAGTGGCATATAACAAAATCGTTAACAATGACCCAGCGAACGATAATGCTGTGATTGCATTTTCCACAGGCTCACTATTGAACTTGGCCCAGGGCAAATTTGGTAATTTCACAGAAAAAGATGTGAAGTGGCTTTCAGGTGTTGCCGTTGATTATGGGCTTGTAGCAGTTCACAAAGATTCACCACTGAAAAACCTTGATGATTTGATGAAGGCATTACGTGAAAATCCGAAGAAACTCAGCTTTGGTGGTGCAGGTAGTGTTGGTGGTCAGGATTGGATGCAAACAGCAATTTTAGCGAAAAAAGCAGGCGTGAATCCTGCCGATATGAGCTTCGTTGCATTAGAAGGAGGTGGCGAAGTTTTAACCTCACTCTTGGGGCAGCATATACAAGTGGGTGTAGGTAATGTCAGTGAAGTTGGTTCACATTTAGACAGCGGCTCAATTCGTATTTTAGCGGTGTTTTCCAAAGATAGATTGGAAGGTAAATTTTCAAATCTACCTACCGCAATTGAGCAAGGCTATGACCTTGAGTGGCCTGTCATTCGTGGTTTCTATGTGGGACCAAAAGTCAGTGATGATGCTTATCAGTGGTGGAAAAAAGCCTTTGAAAAAATGATGGCAGATCAGAGATTTGATGCAGTACGTGACAATCAAGATTTACTACCATTTGAAATGACTGGCGACGAACTAGCAGCGTATGTCTATAAGCAAACCAATGAAATGCGTCAGTTATCGGAAGAATACAAATTATCAAAATAATCAACAGACTGAGTTAGGACGGTTGTTCTAACTCAGTTTTGTTTAGAGGGAAGCTGATGAAATCTGAACGCATGCTTACAGCCATCATTACTGTTATTGGATTGGGCTTATTGATCTACGCATTGAACTTTCAAGCCCCCATTTCTTACGACCCAGTCGGACCAAAAGCCTTTCCGGTGCTCCTCATGAGCTTGATCACTTTCAGTGCTTTTTACTTAACGGTTCGGCCAGCCATTATGTTTGAGGTAGTTGAGCTAGGGTGGACAAAGCACTTGGTTGGTAAATTGGTCCTGTGTGTAGTGGCTTTGACAATCTATGCTGCTGTCTTTGAGTTTCTTGGATTTATGGGGGCTACTTTGTTACTCACAATCGCACTTGGACGTTTGTTTAACGGCAAAATGATCCCGATTGTAATCACCAGTATTGTCTTAAGTCTGAGTACTTATTATCTGTTTGACCGTGTGTTAGACGTGCCTTTACCGCTTGGGCTCTTTGGTTAAGGATAACAACCATATGGAAATATTAAATTTTTTAATGATGGGTTTTGAGGTTGCCTTACAACCGAAAAACTTATTAATTGCCTTTATTGGGGCTTTTATTGGAACTGTCGTCGGTTTATTGCCCGGTTTAGGTCCAATCAATGGTGTTGCGATTCTTTTACCATTTGCTTATGCCTTAGGTTTACCCGTCGATAGCGCACTGATTTTATTGGCTGCTGTATATTTGGGCTGCGAATATGGTGGCCGTATCTCCGCAATTCTTCTAAATGTGCCTGGCGATGCGGGCGCTGTGATGACCACCTTGGATGGTTATCCTCTTGCACAACAAGGTAAAGCAGGGATTGCGCTGTCATTATCTTCAGTCAGTTCCTTTATTGGCAGTACGATTGCATTTATTGGGATTGTGTTATTTGCACCGCTTTTAGCAAAGTGGGCAATTGCATTTGGTCCTGCTGAATACTTTGTATTGATGGTTTTTGCGATCGTTTGTTTAACGGGATTGGTGAGTACCCAACCTGTTAAAACCTTTCTTATGGCATTAATGGGGCTGGCTCTTTCGACTGTTGGAATGGATGCAATTACCGGTGTTTACCGTTTTACTTTTGATAGTGTCGGTTTAAGTGATGGGATCGCCTTTACTACACTCGTGATTGGTCTATTTAGTATCAGCGAGATCTTACTGTTACTTGAACGTACTACCATTGGTAAAGTCGTATTACAACAAGGTAAACGCTCTTTATTTAATGTCAAAGAATTCTTTAGTTCATTGGCAACCATCATTCGTGGCTCATTAATTGGTTTCTTCTCAGGGATTTTACCCGGTGCAGGTGCGACTGTAGCTAGTGCCATGGCCTATACCACTGAACGTAAAATGGCGAAGGACAACAGTCAGTTTGGTAAAGGTGATTTGCGTGGACTTGCTGCACCTGAAAGTGCCAACAATGCTGCGGCCTGTGGTTCATTTGTTCCCATGTTAACCCTTGGCGTGCCAGGTTCAGGGACTACAGCGGTCATGATGGGTGCATTATTAATGTATAACATTGCACCTGGGCCACAACTGTTTACTGAGCAACCAACTTTGGTATGGGCACTGATTGCTTCATTAATGATAGGGAACATTATTTTGCTTGTACTGAACCTTCCATTGGTTGGTTTCTTCGCAAAAATGTTGAGCGTACCTAGCTATATCTTGATTCCAATTATCGCAACCGTGAGTTTTATTGGGGTTTATGCGATTCATAGCAATATCTTTGATCTGTTGCTATGCCTTGGTTTGGGTGTGTTTGGCTATATCTTACGTAAATTTGACTTCCCACTTGCACCGCTCATTTTAGGTTTCGTATTAGGTGAGTTGATGGAATCGAATTTACGCCGTGCGTTGTCCATCTCTCAAGGTGAACTTAGCATTTTATGGAGTAGTCCAATCAGTATTGGTCTTTGGGTGATGTCCGCACTGTTACTGATCCTACCGATTGTACGCAAATACCTATTTGTAAAAAAACAAAAATCAATCTAACCCAAGCTGATGGTCAACATGATGTTGACCATCATTGGTGAGGAATATGGAAAACATCAAATCGAATGCCAAAGGATTGGCAATTGCCTTCATTGGTGCATGGCTTGGTATTCTTGTTGGTCTACCACTACCTTGGTTATTAGGTCCACTTCTGATCACGCTTATCATTGGCAGTTTTGGGATATCTAATCCATGTCACGTCCGCTGGCGTCAGACAGGGCAAGTGATTATTGGTATGGTTTTGGGGCTGTATTTCACACCGGCGCTTGTGAAAGCATTATCGATTTATTGGATCTTTATCTTGATGGGTATTTTATGGTCCATCGTGCTGAATTTGATTTTAGCGACTCTTCAATATTTTTTTAATCGCCTAGATTGGTCAACGGCGTGGTTTGCATCAGCGATTGGTAGTGCTAGTGAAATGGTTAATATAGCTGAAAAATATCAGGCACAGGTCGATAAAGTTGCAGCCATACATAGCCTAAGAATTGTGATTCTAGTTGTGTTATTACCCATTTTTATGAGCCTTTATTTGGAAGTTGATTGGCATACAACAGTGATGACCGTGCAGCATTTTGATGTTAGCTCCACCATTTTGATTTTTTTATTAGCTTTAGGCATCGCAAAATTATTTGAGCATCTCAATGTGCTGAATGCTTGGATTTTAGGTCCGATTATAATTATTGGTTTGCTGTCTTACATCGGTATGCTTCAGCATAGTTTGCCTAGTTGGTTGATTGCATTTGGACAACTCTGTATCGGTTGGTCATTGGGCAGTAAATTTCCATTTGGCTTTCTAAAAGACAGTAAACGTTTTTTATTGCTCACGATTCTTTTTAATTTATTGGCATTGATGCTCTCAATTATATTTGTTTTTGGACTCATTCAATGGGCTTCAGTGGATGAAAAAGTTCTATTACTTGGACTGTCTCCGGGGGGGATTGCTGAAATGTCCTTAATGGCAAAAGTATTAGGTCTATCGGTGCCAATTATTGTGGCATTTCAGTTGTCGCGCTTAATTTTTGTGATTCTTACCACAAAATATTTTTATCAAATTACTCACAAAATGTTTTTTTAAATATTGTTTGGATTCTAAATTAGAGCACGCATGAATAGCAGTGTTTATGATCTAATTTCTTATGCAGACAGTTTGTATAGAGTCAAAAGAGATGGATGATTTTTAAAACTCATTCAAAACCAAGATGGGGAAATATGTCTTTATACTATCAAAAATAAACCTCCAGCTTTAAAATAAGCACAATATCAAAATGAAGCCATGTGTTTAATGACAGTTTCAAATTGTGGCGACCTACTCAAATATTTACATCAGCGCACTACCCTCATTTGTTTGGAAGCTTTAAAGATGAAGGCTTAGCGATTTAGTATATGGATCAGACGAGTGCTGAAATTTTGAGATCCGCAATGAAAAAGAAATCATACGTGATTCAGTACTTAACAAAACATTCTCCCATCATTTATTAGGAGGTGATACGATTCAATCCTAAGGTGGGGAGATATCTTCAAAATCATGATGCCCATTTTTGGGAACACTTAGTTGAACCAAATATATAAGTCATTCACTATTTAAAGGATCCATCTCAATAAGTCATAGATCTTGCTTAATCTTTTAGATCTAAAAAGACATGATTTTTTTAAAATAAAAAATCAGTTTGTGATCGATATATGCTTAACCACATACCGAACCAGTAAGAGGTTGATTCCTATTTTCTAAGTGCTTGACTGAACTTGCAATACTGATTGAAAGTTGATCAATGGCTTTTTGCGAAACAGTGACTAAAGTATTTAAGTCTTTAGATTTTTGTGGAGTTTCTTCATAAAAACTCATCCGACAACTGAGTTGATGACGTTGAGGTAATGTTTGAGCGTTTTTGGGTGTGAATAAGGGGCGATTGGGATCATCATATCGTAAAGTCCAAGTCGCATTCATGAGCATAAAGCGTTGCTGATTTGATTTTTCGATGAAATCGAAGTTAGAAAAATCTAAGGCAATTCGATAAGCTGCTTGTCCACCAGTCATACCACTATTATAACGATCCACTGCACCTAATGTTTGCTGTAAACGCGCAGAAACAGCATCTCTCAATTCAGCCGATAAAGTAGATGTCCAACGATCATCGAACAATACTTTAGCCTGCCCATTTTCTTGTTGAATTACCAATGGAATTCGGTTTAAACGATCGGATAATCCAACAGGAAGCACCTCAATCATCCTCACTTTTTGATTTGACGAAGATGATGTTAGCGTTTGAGTGCTCAATGAATAGAACTTAGGCGTAGGGGATGAAGAGCACCCACTGACGATGAGTGCAAACAAACCAACACTCAAGCTTGAAAGGACTTTTAGGTAGCAGCGTTGCTGAGATTTCAATAATTTATTCTCTGTCATCTTTCTTCGGCTCCGCTGTTTTTCCACGAATCAATGACTCAGGATTTTGTTCTATTTGATCTGCCATTAACTGCAATGAAGCTGCGGCACGGGTAATTTGTTGTAAAGCACGACGTAGATCTTGTTGTAATGGTGCATCACTTGCCAAGATGGTTTCAGAAGACTGAACTGTTTTACGAACATCATCCAAAGTGGCTTGTAAATTAGGCGCAACTTTGCCATCCAGTTGATCGACCAAACTTTTTGAAGATTGTATAGTTTTATCTAAGTTTGCCAAGGTATGACGAACGTCCTGACCAATTTCAACCAATGGAAATTTAGATACATTATCGGCGATTTGGGACACTTGTGCTTGAAGGCCTTTTAATTCTGTAGGAGTTGTTGGAACTTCAACTACACCATCATTTCGACGGATTGCAGTGGCATATTTAGCTTTAGGGAAAAGATCAAAGCTAATGTAGTTTTGACCTGTAAGTAAATTGCCAGTCCGCATTTGAGCTCGCCAACCACGCTCAACAAATTGCTTGAATACTGTACCTTGCGGGTCCAACTCATGACCTCCAGCAATACGTGAAGGATAAACTTCAGCATCAACACGCATTCGAATTTGCGAGTGATTATTGTAGAACTCAGTGTTGATTTTTTTTACAGTACCGACTTCGACACCCATGAAATCAATTGGAGCTCCTACTGATAAACCTCGCAATGACTCATTGAAATACATTACGATCCGTCTTGGATTAAGATCAGGCTCTTTAAGCGCAAGCTTTTCAGAGTCAAATAATTCAAATTTCATTTTATTCGGAGCAGGAGCTGCATCAGAATTTTCAGGATAACCGAATGCGATCCCTCCCGAAATGATGCTTGCCAAAGATTGTGTGTTTAAACTAAAGCCCGAAGCATTCAAATTGACATCTACACCACTGGCTTGCCAGAAACGCGCATCTGTGGTGACAAATTTGTCATAAGGTGACTTAATGAAAGTTTGAAGTTCAACGCTTTTTCCATCATCAGCCAGTTGGTATGAGGTTACTTGTCCAACGTTGATTCTTCGATAATAAATAGGTGAACCGAAATCGAGCGAACCTAAATCTTGTGCCTTTAAGAAAAAGATTTTTCCAGGAACATCGGAAGTCACGACGGGTGGAGTTTCTAGCCCTTTAAATGAAGTGGTTTTGACATCTGATTTACCGCCATCTACTTCAATATATGCGCCAGAAAGTAAAGTATCGATACCTGAAACCCCACTTGCACCAATACGTGGTCTCACTACCCAAAAACGTGAATCTTCCGTAGCAAAATTACTGGCATCTTTCCGAAGTTCAATTTTAGCAATGATATGAGACCGATCTTCCGAAAGGTCAATTTCGCGTACTAGACCCACATTGACTTGACGATAACGAACTGTAGTTTTGCCAGCTTCAATGCCTTCTGCAGTCCTAAAAGAAACCTCAATAACAGGACCAGTATTCAAATACGCCTTGAGAGCTAATGAAAATGCAATGAGTAATGCCACAATTGGAATAATCCAAATGAGAGAAGGTTTCCATTTGCTACGTTTCTTATCAGGTATACCGACCTGACTCAGAACTTGTTCATCATGAGGATGACCATTACTCGATTGGTTTTCTGACATAGTTATTGATCTTATTAAATCGTAATGTGTTTGTTGTTTGTACGCTTCATCATATGAATATCAAGCAAGAAGTGAAAGGGTTTTATGTAAATCTCAATGTTCTGTAGCGTCATTTTTTTTTTCATGCTGACTCAGGATTGAAACGTAATAGTTGTCCCAAATGATTCTAGGATCAAAACTCAGTGAGGCTAACATGGTCAAAACCACAACTGCACCAAAAGCAACTGCACCTGTGCCTGCTAAAATAGTTGCCAATGATTGAATTTGGATAAGTGCTGCGAGCATGGCGACAACGAAAACATCAATCATTGACCAACGGCCAATAAACTCCACGACTCTATACATGATCGAGCAATGCTTCGGTGAGAGGTGAATTTTTTTTGAGGCTTGTAAATGTACAGCACTGAGCAGGAGAGCAAGGATGACCAATTTCAGTAGTGGAATAAATATACTGGCAATAAAAATAACGGACGAAACGAAATAGTCACCACTTTTCCAGAAATAGATGACTCCACTCATAATAGTGTCTTGTTGACGACCAAGAATAGATTCTGTAATCGTCATCGGTAAAACATTGGCTGGTATATAAAGGATACTTGCTGCAATTAAATAAGCTAAAGTTCGTTCTAAACTTCGGGTTTTACGGGTATGTAATGGGCTATCACAACGGGTACAGCGGGATTTTCGTGCTTGTTCCATGGCAGACAAGGACGTCATGCGGTTGAGTGTTCCACAGCAATGACAAAGTGTGAGCTCAAGATCAATTGCACGCGGTGCAAGCGTTTCTAATGAGACAGGTTTCTGCACAGGGTGTGGCGAATGCTTCATCTGATCGGGTTGATTCGTATGAGTGGAAGTAATGGTCATGAGATTTGATTTCCATCAATTACATTCCATAGATCCTTGATTTTGATTGATACTAAATAGACCAACAAAACACTTAAAATGGCAAATGCCCATAAGGCAATTCCAGGAATCACAACCACCATCCCCACTAATTTCACCAAGGTGACCAAAACGCCAATCAGAAATACTTCAACCATTCCCCAAGCTCTCAGTTGAAAGAGTGACCGTAATGCGAGTTTAAGTGATGCATACTGTTGGGTTGCAATAACATTTTTATTAAACATTGCCATCAAAAGAATATATCCCATCAGAAGTAAGTAGGCTAAAGGGACAACAAAAGTGGTCATCAGAATAAGAAAGCCTACAAAAGCACGATCAGCCTCGAACATTGCCCAAGCCGCACCCAATAATGTGGTTTCTGAATAAATGCCTTGGAGTTCAACTTTGACAATTGAAAAACTATTGGCAATCGCAAAGATAATTAACGCAGTACAGACTAAGGCCAACAGTGTGTTAAATGTTGGAATTTTACGATAGAGCTCGGAACCGCAAGCCGAACAATAGGCACGTTCATTCTTATATAAATCGGATTTACGAAAGAGCGTATCGCACTCTTCACAAGCAACATAATTTTGATTGATTTGCACCATTCTTAAATCAGGGTCGCGTTTAGAATCCGATACAGTTTCTACATTCGTTTCAGACATCGTTGTCTCAACTTTTTCATCAATATTCTTGGTTTTTTATTTCTCCCTATAGTTTATATCGAGATTCAATAGGTTTGCCTATGATTATTTTGTTGAATCGAGATACATACCTTCTCGGTTTGGTTTATCAGTGTGCAGTCATGTAACTCAACGAGGGTATAAAAGGGGTTGAAGTGCTCATTGATCAGCATTTGTGTAGTCAAAATGAGGGTGAGTTAAGTTTATATGATGAAATTAAATTAATATTAAATTCAATGATTCAGCGTGAAATCCAAGATACAGCGTGTGCTTCACATAAACTTCATATATCAAGAACTACACTTTATTTAAATCATAAAGATCGATTGCTTATTTTGGGATGACTGTATGTTAAAAAGCCTCATGCAATGGCTGGATAGTTGGTCCGTAAGCGTACCACATGAAGCATTGACCTCTGAGAGTAAACAGATTCAATGGCTCAGAATAATTCCTTTTATCCTACTGCATCTTGCTTGTCTGGCAGTGTTTTGGGTCGGGTTTTCTTGGTTTGCTTTTGCATTTATGTTGTTTTTTTATTTTATTCGCATGTTCGCAATCACGGCTTTTTTTCATCGTTATTTGTCACACAAAACTTTTCAAACTTCGAGATGGCTGCAATTTATCTTTATTTTAATTGGCACAATGAGTGCGCAGCGTGGACCATTATGGTGGGCAGCACATCATCGATATCATCATCGTTATACAGATACTCCTCAAGACCCACATTCATCAACGCATGGATTTTGGTATAGCCATGTTGGTTGGTTTTTAAATGAATATAATTTTTCAACGCGTAAAAGTGTCATTAAAGATTGGCTGAAGTTTCCGGAACTGATTTGGTTAGATCGTTTTAGTTTGATGATCGTCTTAATAACGGCTATCGGGATTTATGGTCTTGGGGAATGGGTTGCTTGGATGTGGCCGCATTGGGGAACCAGTGGTGTACAGTTATTGGTATGGGGAGGCGCAATTTCTACTGTTCTGCTTATTCATGCCACATTGTGCATTAACTCACTGGCTCACCATTATGGAAGCCGAGATTTTGAGACGAATGACCATAGTCGCAACAACTTATTTTTATCTCTGATTACACTTGGTGAAGGCTGGCACAACAATCATCATTTTTATGCAGGAAGTACGCGCCAAGGGTTCTATTGGTGGCAGATCGATGTGACCTATTACATCTTAAAATTTATGTCATGGTTTGGCTTGGTTTGGGGAATGAAACCCATACCAGCTCGAGTTTATGAAGCAAGTAAAATTACGCGTTCGAAAAAGGCAAAACTCCAACATTCTCAAGTTCAGTCAAAGGAATCAAGATGAAAATTGCAATTATTGGATCGGGTATTTCAGGACTTTATGCAGCTTGGAAGTTGAGTAAGTTGCATGAGGTGACCGTATTTGAAAAGAATAATTATTTTGGGGGACATACTGATACTCATCAATTAAAGATCGATGGTGAGCAAGTTGCAGTGGATAGCGGATTCATTGTTTTTAATGAACACAACTATCCTTTATTTTGTGAGATGTTGAAGGAGCTTGGTGTACAAGCTCAAAGCAGCGATATGGGGTTTTCAGTTAATAATCAGGTCACAGGACTGCAATATAACCCTTCCAAGAAATTCTCATTATTGTTCAAACCACAGAATTTTTTAAAGACCCGCTTTAGAGCGATGTTGTCAGATCTATTCAGATTTTATGCAGCAAATAAAGATCTAGATGTTGAAGAGACCGACCCGCATTACACTATTGAGCAATATTTCAACGAGCATGGATACTCGGAAGCGTTTAGGCAAGAGCATCTCTATCCGATGTGTGGTGCATTATGGTCATGCCCAGTAGAGCAAGCAGGTCAAATTCCATATAAATTTGTAGTCAGTTTTTTTCAACATCATCGTATGTTGCAACTCAAAGATCGACCACAATGGTTAACCGTAAAAGGCGGGTCTTCTAAATATATCCGTGCAATTCAAACTCAATCAAAGCATATTCAGTTTAAAAAAATAGAAGTGAAGTCAGTTAAGCGCTCAGCAAATGACGTGAGTATTGAAACGGGACAGGGGATTGAACGGTTTGATTGGGTGGTATTTGCAAGTCATGCAGATGACACATTGAAGTTGCTCGCTGAACCAACGGTTAAAGAATCAGAAATATTAGAAAAGTTTCAGTATCAAGACAATCATATGGTGTTGCATTCAGATACCAGCATTATGCCAAAATCAAGACGTCAGTGGGCAAGTTGGCATGTGCATGTCACACCGAATAGAGCGGGTCAAGTCACTCCATTTCAGCAAAATAGTGTCCATTATGGATTTAGTTATTGGATGAATCAGCTACAAAATCTGAAATGTGAAACTCAGATTTTTGCGACATTAAATCCTAATTTTGATTTAGATCCAAACAAAGTCTGGGTTCAGCGTCACTATCGTCATCCTGTATTTAATGCGGAAGCTATTGCAGCTCAGTCAAGATGGTCTGAAATAAACGGTTTAAATCGGACCTATTTTTGTGGTGCTTATTGGGGATGGGGCTTTCATGAAGATGGTGCAAGAAGTGCGTCATGGGTGGTTGAAGCCTTATTAAATTCATCGAATCAAGCCGCTTAGGAGTACTTATGCAGCTGTATCCACTTGCAATTGCAGTTGCTGACATTCGTCATCGCCGTTACTTGCCTAAGCCTTATGCTTTTCAGAGTCAGCTGACGTATTTGTGGTTTGATCCAGAACAGCTCAAACACTTCGCGCAAACTTCGATACTTTGGTCAACGAAAAAATGGAGCTTGCTGAGCCTCAATCCTGATGACTTCTTGGCAAACTATGAAGGCACGATTCGAGAGAAGGTTCTGCATGTATTGGAAGAACATACCTTAGAAGAACGGATACAGATCGCTGAAATTCGGGTGTTGGCTTTGCCGCGCACGCTTGGCTTCAGATTTAATTCTGTGGTTTTTTATTTTCTATTTAATGCCCAGCAAAAATTACAGTTCATTCTCAGTGAAATCACAAATACACCCTGGTTAGAAAGACAGGTATACGTTCACGATTGTCGCGCCGGGGGGGAGCAGCATTCCGAATATACCAGCTTCCACTTTCAGTTTGACAAAGCTTTTCACGTGTCACCCTTCATGCCAATGGATCTGAAGTATCAATGGACGTTTAGTTTGGCTGAAAAACAAAATTATGTGCTTATGCAATTGTTTAAAGAGGAAAAATTACAATTCGATGCATCAATGCGTTTTGAGTTAACCCCCATCACACTTCCTTCACAACTTCATCGCTATGCTGTTTTTAAACTATTTGAGCCGATCAAGATGGTTGCAGGTATTTATTATCATGCCTTTAAGCTTTGGATAAATAGAGTTCCATTTTATCGGCATCCCAATAAAACGAAGGACAAGCTGTGATATGAAATCATTGTTAATGGGAGAGCAATCTTCACTACCGCTGGTGTTACGTCATTTACTGAAATTAAAACACGGCCAAATTCATTTTAAAGGGATTTGGGAGGGTTCAGTCGGTGAGGTAAGTGATCTAGACGCAGTGATTGAGGTCCATGATGCAAAGTTGATGGATCTACTTTTTCGTCAGGGGGTTCTTGGTGCAGCTGAAGGTTTCATTCAAGGATATTGGACGACACCAGATTTAGTGAAGATTGTGCGAATTCTTGCGAGAAATCGCGATATTTTAGATCGTATGAACCAAAGTGCCTTAGCAAAGGTGAGTCAACTCTTGCTCAAAACTTGGTATGCATCGCGTAAAAACTCATTGGAAGGTAGTCGCAAAAATATTGCTGAGCATTATGATTTAAGTAATGACTTTTTTAAGTTATTTCTTGATCCGAGCATGATGTACTCCAGCGCAGTATTCAAAGATCAATCTATGACTTTGGAACAAGCATCCGATTATAAAAAAGAAATCATATGCCAAAAATTGAAACTTCAACCCATGGATCATTTGGTTGAAATTGGCAGTGGATGGGGTGGTTTTGCGATCTATGCTGCGCAAAACTATGGTTGTAAAGTGACCACTATTACCATTTCTCAAGCTCAATATGACGAAGCTAAAGCTAGAATTGACGCTGCGGGTCTGTCTCATCGTGTTGAGATTAAATTAAAAGATTATCGTTTACTTGAAGGTAAATTCGATAAATTGGTTTCAATTGAAATGATTGAAGCCGTTGGCGCGCAATATCTTTCGACATATTTTGAAAAGTGTCGACAGCTGTTAAAACCTAATGGTTTGGCGCTTATTCAAGCTATCACCATTGAAGATGCACGATATGAAAAGGCATTGAGTACGGTCGATTACATCAAAAGATACATTTTCCCAGGTAGTTTTATTCCTTGTATCAGCGTGATGACCAATGTTGCATCAGAACAAAAATTACGTCTAAAGCATCTTGAAGATATTGGTTTAAGTTATGCACAAACGATTCACTGCTGGCGTGAACGTTTTCTAGAACAGCGTGAGCAAGTTTTAGCACTGGGCTTTGATGAAAACTTTATTCGCATGTGGGATTTTTATTTATGTTATTGCGAAGGAGGTTTTCTCGAAGGCGTCATTAGTGATGTGCACTTATTGTTTGAAGCAAGTCCATACTAAATCAGTGAGAGGACATCTCGATGTTGCTCAATTTATTTGTGATGAATGTTTTCCTGATGCTTTGTGCATGGATTTGGGTGACATTTAATCATCGTGCAGGTTTAGTCGATGTCATTTGGAGCTTTGGAATAGCTTTAAATGTCCTCATCGCAGCAAATGTAATGAATGAAGCCCCTACATCTGTTCGCATTTTTCTAGCGATCGCGAGTGATCTTTGGTTTCTTCGTTTAGCATGGCATTTATACAGAAGATATATCCGAGAAGATGCTGAGGACACGCGTTATGCCAATATGCGCCGTGCGATGGGAGACTTTCAACATTTAGGTTTTCTTCTGTTCTTTTTATTTCAGGCTGGGTTGATCTCCTTATTCTCATATCCAATGATCAAATTGCTCAGTATACCTGCGATGCAGTGGAGTAACTCGACAGAACTGCTGCTGATTTCAGGATTAATCATGCTGGTTGCATTTATTGGTGAGGCACTCGCAGATCATCAGTTGTATCAATTTAAATTGAACCCGAATAATCGTGGCAAAACGATGGATCAAGGGTTATGGAAATATTCACGCCATCCGAATTACTTTTTTGAATGGATACATTGGTTTGCTTATCCAATCTTAGGTATAGCGGCGGGAACGCCTTGGTTGTGGATCTATCCAGTGTTGATGTGGCTCTTTTTGTACTACATCACGGGTATTCCATTTAGTGAACAGCAAGCACTCAAAAATCGTGGTGCAAAC
Source organism: Acinetobacter sp. ANC_7635 (assembly GCF_056779945.1). Lineage (NCBI taxonomy): Bacteria > Pseudomonadati > Pseudomonadota > Gammaproteobacteria > Moraxellales > Moraxellaceae > Acinetobacter > Acinetobacter sp. ANC_7635. Next base: position 60,426 of record NZ_JBWYIS010000014.1, read on the forward strand.
TACAAGATGTACCAACAAAAAACATCAATGTTTCTTCCTTGGCCACCGAAAAAGTAGGTAATTACATGGATTCAATCGTTCAACAATCGTTAAAACTCATTGAAAGTGGCAAAGTTCCAGATCAAGTTATTCGTCTTGGTATCCAAGCACTTTGCAAAAAACGTCTTGAGCAAGAAGGTCGTTTTGACCCTGTATTCGCTTCACAGCGTTATATGGATGTATTAAAAAACTTGAAAAAAAGTGAAATCGCGATTGATACAGACAAGGCAAATGAACAACATTATGAGTTGCCTACTGCATTCTTTCAGGCCGTGTTGGGCAAGCGTTTAAAATACAGTGCCAGTTTATTCCATGATGCTAAAACCAGTTTAGATCAAGCTGAGGAAAATGCCCTGCAGGTCTACTGTGAACGTGCGCAATTACAAGATGGTCAGGACATCTTAGAGATAGGCTGTGGTTGGGGATCACTCAGTTTGTATATGGCAGAGCATTATCCAAATGCCAACATTACGGTAGTCTCAAACTCCAATACTCAACGTCTTCACATTCAACAACAAGCCAAAGAAAAGCAATTTAACAATTTGACAGTTATCACCTGTGATGTAAATCAACTCGAGTTGGAGCAAAACTCTTTTGATCGTGTTGTATCCGTTGAAATGTTTGAGCATGTTCGAAACTATCAGCGATTATTTGCCAATATTAGCCAATGGCTCAAAGCAGATGGTTTATTGTGGTGTCATATTTTCTGCCATCGATTTATTCACTATCCATTTGAAGTTAAAAATGATTATGACTGGATGTCTAAATATTTTTTTACAGGGGGGGTAATGCCTGCTGTTTCGACTTTCCTGCACTTTCAGGATCATTTACAGTTAGAAAACCAATGGCAATGGTCTGGACAACAGTATGAACATACAGCCAATGCATGGTTAAATAATATGGACCAAAAAAAGGACTTACTTAAACCACTATTTAAGCAAACTTATGGTCAAGATGCGGAAATCTGGTGGCAACGTTGGAGAATCTTTTTCATGGCTTGTGCAGAACTATTTGGTTATGACAAAGGTCGTGAATGGGTGGTCGGCCATTATTTGTTTAAGAAGCGAGCTGTTTGAAGTTCAAACTAAGCTTAGCGATAAGGTGAAGAGGGTACATGTCCATGATGAGGCTATTTAGGGATAAACGCGATCATCCTTTGGGTGAGGTGTTTAACCGCTATTATTGGCTACAAATTGGTCTTATTGCCTTATCTATTGTGATTGGGATTGGTTGCAGTGCTTGGGTCATTAAAGGAACATTGCTGACCACAGCGCTTGAACAGGAGATGGAGCATTACTGGCAGCGTATGGAGCGTAATCCAGAAGCTGCTTTACCCGACACTAAAAATTTATATGGATATCGTTGGTCCGATGACGAGTTAGCCCCCTCTGAATTTCGTAATTTAAAACTCCAATCGGGTGTACATCGACACTATATTGATGGTAAAGACAGGATGACGGTTTATGGGACACGCAATGGTGAACACGTTTTTTTAGTGTTTGGTGAAAGTAATGTTAATAAGCTTATTTGGCTGTTTGGTTTAGCGCCACTCATGGTCAGCTTATTTTTGCTATACAGTGTGCTGTGGTGGTGGAATCGCCGTGCACGCCGCTATTTTTCGCCCATCACACGCTTAGCCAATGCACTCGAACATATCGATTGGGAACATCAGAATAATCGAGCATCACCATTTAAAGAAATTAAAACAGATTCTAATTTGGAGGCTGAATATCTTAAGCAAGCACTTGAAAAATATCATCAAGTTCTAAGCGAATTCATTCAGCGTGAAAGAGACTTTACTGGCGATGTTAGTCATGAACTTCGAACACCGCTCACAATATTGAAGGGAAATGTACAACTTTGTCAGGCCCGTTATGGTGATAACAAATCCTTTACTCGATTGCAAAACACAATCGAAGATATGCAGTTATTGGTCGATACACTTTTGGCGATTGCTCGAAATACCACAAGCAATTTACAAAGTGAAAAAACCCGTTTATCTGAATTGCTTCAAGATGTTGTAAGTGACTTGAATAGTGTCAGTTTGGCAAAAGGAATGAGTATCGATTTAAACATCGAAGTTAATGAGGTCAAACGTCATTTATATCCATCGATGACAAAAATGGTGTTTAGCAATATTTTAAGAAATGCATTGAATTACTCTCAAGGTACAAGCATTAATGTCATTCTCGAAAAAAATAAAGTGTTGGTCGCAGATAATGGTATCGGGATTGATTTACCGAATAACTCTAAGGTGCAAGAACTAACGAATCAGCAGCTGCAACTCGATATCAAAGGTCATGGTATCGGGCTACAACTGGTTCAAAAATTATGTAAACAACTTGGCTGGAGAGTAGAGTTATTTGATCGTGAATACTATTTGATGACTCATCCAAAAGTTGACTTGTCACTCAGTTCAGGACTGATTGTGGTCGTTTACTTAAATGATCAGCCTCCAAAATAGCGTATTTGGGGGAATTTGATCTGAAGTGTGAATTCAGTAGTAACTAGTTTTATTCAACTGCGATCTTTAGACCTACCCCTGAAACGGTGTGTATTAATTTTTGTTCAAACGGCTTATCGACCATTTTTCTTAAATTATAGATATGGCTTCTGAGTGCATCGCTTTCTGGTTCTTCATCCCCCCATAACTCAAGCATGATCTCCTGTTTAGTGAGCACTTTAGGTGAGTTTCGCATAAGTAATTTTAAAAGTTTGAATTGAATAGGTGGCAGTTCGATCATTTGACCTGCACGTGTGATTTGCTGTAAAGCAGGGTCTAGTGTGAGATCGTGAATTTTGATTTGGCTGTTAGATACTTCTCCTAATGAGCGTTTGATCAGTGCACGAACACGATAAACCAATTCATTAAAATCAAATGGTTTGACTAAATAATCATCTGTACCAGCTCGGAAACCTTTTAATTTATCATCCAAAGTATCACGAGCAGTCAGCATCAGTACTGGGAGGTCGAGTCCCTGTTTGTTGCGAAGCCATTCACACAGGTCATACCCTGTACCGTCAGGTAAATTAATATCTAACAGTAGAATATGATAAGGATGTTGCTTGAGCAGTTGACGTGCCACATCCAAATTACGCGCATGATCAACCACAAAATTATGCTCTTCTAAAAATTCACATAATGTTGAAGCAAGTTCGTAATGATCTTCGACCATTAAAATAAAATGTTTAGTCATGGCGACACGATTAGTCCAATAATTGCTTTTTCAAAGTATCACTAAATGGAGACGAACCCAGCCAAATATTAAAATAATCATTGGCATTCATGTATTGAATTTTACCCAAAATTTTTTGATTTAAACTTAAGGTTAAAGTCTGGGTCGTATGGGTATAGCTTAGACTATAAATATCACCAGACCGAACGGGTTGGTACAATTGTGTGATCTGGTCAAGCTGATCCAACGTATTGGCTTGTTTGACATTTCGTTTAAGAAAGTGCGTTGCAGCCCTTTTAAAAGCCCATTCTGGAATATTTTGAGTATAAGCAAAGTCCATGCGAATATCTTGATTCTTCCAAGTGCTTTGACAATTTTGAGCGAAATAAGTTGCTTTACCGACATTTTTTTGTCCAACTTTGAGGTCTCCTTGACCACACTCACGCACACTTTGTGCATGCGCGAGTGGTAAGAAGAATAGACTCAAAGCAGAGAGGGTGATTATTGCGATTTTTTGAAAGGTAATAACCATGCGTATAACCCTCCAGCATATGGTAGTGAGCGAAATAAGCCATCAGCTGGGTCCCAAAAGTCTTGCTGGAACACAATTTTGTCTTGCTCATTGAGTTTTATTTCACTAATTCCATGTGATTCCATGCTTCGAGTCGTGCCGAAGATTTTAAAATCATATGCCATACGCCAATGCACATAGGCTGAGTCGTCAAAATGTGATGTGTTGAGCAATTTGACTGAAACATTACTGACACGGTTGTTCATACCTTTGAAATGTTCGACTAGATTTTCACGCTTACTAAATTGTGAAAGTGTGTCATTGATATATAAACTGTCAGCATACAGATTGCTTGCTCGGTTAGTGAATTCAGGTGTACCTAAGGTATTGAATGCACTGGTAAAACGAACCCCTATATCTTGAGCTTTGGCAGGCGTCATGGTGATGCCTTGAACTGTCGATCTTGCTTGAGCATAATCATCAGAGTAACTTGGAATACTTGCACAGCCTGATAAAAAGAGTAGAGGAAGGCTCAATGTCGCAGCCACAATTTTTTTGACGTGTTTCATGATCTCAATCCACTAATTTATTCTTATTTTTTAATCTACTGGCAATCTTGTGAAATGGATGTGAAATTAAAATATGAGCTGTGTTCGATGAAAGATATTTGTGTTAAAGGGAGTTCCATTGAACTCCCTTTAACTTTGTTTTATTTAAATTTCCAAGTGTAATCAATGTTGACACGCATTTCGTCATCCGACTTAAATGCCATACCTACTGGTGGGATGTCGTTACGGTAGCGACTATAACGTGTACGAATATTTAAACCTTCGAGTTTACCCGTTGGAACACGATAGCTGAGCTCGAAATCAAGAGCATCTTGTTCAAACGTCTGATTGTCGGTGTTACGAATTTCAATATCATCGCCTTTACTATAACGAGTCATAAACTTTAGACCTTTCAATGAAGTGTCTTTAAAGTCATAGTCATAGCGTGCGTGATAGACTTTTTCATTAATGTTGGTGAAATCAGCACTCATACTATCTAAGAACACTGCTGGCTCTGAACCCGCTAAGGTCGGAAGAGCTGTATCACCAAAAGACTGCATATAGCCCAAACTGAAAGTATGATTGTTACGGTTAAGCCCAAAAATACCGCTCAAATGTTGATTTTCAATATGTCCTGCACGAGCTTGACCTGAGTCTTCACTCACAAACAGGCGTACATCCCCTAAGAAATGCCCAATACCTATATCATGTTTGCTTTTTGCACCAATGAAATTTTGGTGATAAACATCATGAAGGTTGGCATGAAAGAGTTGCGCACTAATTTGATCGTTAAATTTATATTCAGCACCAAGCATGTGTAAGCCAGATGATTCGGCAGCAGTCTTAAATCGATTATTAGGATTGCCAACTTTAATTTTTTCATAATCTGTTGAATCACGTTGATTCACACGATCCACATACAGGGCATGAATTTTCAAATTATCCACTTCATTGATTTGAAGATGTGTACCTCGATAATTTTGCTGGAATAAACGAGCTGGTGAAGAGAACAAAACAGGGAACATTGGTGCGAGTGTACCCCCATGTAAAGTCGATTTGCCCACTTTCGCTTTTGCCGTCCAGCGAATTTCTCCATACTGATCAGCTTTACCTGATGGACTGGTTGGCAGTAATCCCGAAGCTGCATAATCGTCGGCATCACTGCCTAAAAGATTAAAACCTGCCAGTGCCATAATGTCTAAACCTAGTCCTACGGTACCTGGTGTATAGCCTGAATTAGCTTTAAAGATAAAACCTTGAGCCCAGTCTTTCTGATCTTTACCTGATGCATCTTGTGTATATGCGCGATCAAAATAAAAATTGCGAGCTGTTAGATTGACTGATGCATCATCTATAAATGAATTTGCTTGCGTTGTTGATAGAAATCCAGACGCAATTACCCCTAAAAAGATTGCAGAAAATCTCATTATTGTCCCTATATGAAAAGTGGAGCTAGACGTCTTGTCTAGCTCTAAAGTATTTAAAAAATGATTATGCAGATGTTGGTTGTTGGAAATGCAATTGTGCAGTTTCTTTATTTTTGAGTTTTGAAATGCTTAATACCATGATAATGGCTGCAACGAATGCCAACGCATAATAACCGTAAAGTACAAGTGATGAGATACCACTGTCGAGAAAAGCACCTGCAACTAGTGGAGACAAAATACCGCCTACACGACCAAAACCAATCGCATAACCTACACCAGTCGCACGAACATCAGCATCATAGATTGCAGGAGACATCGCATATAGACCTGCGACACATCCGTTTGACATCATACCAAGGAATAAAGCAAGAATGAAAGCGATCATGAGTGAACCAGTACTGTTCACAAATAACCAGATCAAGATTGCAGTTAAGGCAAGGAAAGCCGCTTGAACATAGTAAATACGGATACGTGAACTAATCAGACCTAACAGCGCAGCACCAAACATACCGCCAGCACTAATCAGGACACCTGCTGTTACACCTTGTTCAGTGGTCATCCCATTTGCAGATAAGATTTTTGGTGTCCAACTCATGACGAAGTAGAAACCAAACATAACGAAGAAGAAGCTAAACCAGATACAAATCGTTTGAAGTGCCAATTTAGGACTGAACAAACGTGCCAAACCACTCTTTGCTTGTTCGCTGGTCATAGTGACCGTAGGAAGTTGCTGTAATGGGGTAATATTGATTTTCTTTGCTAAAACATTAATACGTTCTAGAGCATTTTTTGGCTGTTTAACCAAAAGGTAATCAAGTGATTCTGGTAAGGTGAAATAAGACACTACCAACATGAATAAAGTCGCTAGACCACCTGTTAAGAAGACTGCACGCCATCCGAAATTGCTGATAAGTGCAATAGCAATAATCCCACCAACGGTTGCACCAATCGCGTAACCTGTACATTGTAAGCTGACTGCGAGACTTCTCCAACGCAGAGATGCGTACTCACTTGCAATAACATTACTACTTGCGAGAATACCGCCGATGCCTAAACCAGTCACAAAACGCATCATGCCAAGTTGCATTGCAGTCTGAGCAAATGATGCTGCAACCATACTTACTCCAGAGATAAGTAGGCAAAGTAAGATGAGTGGGCGGCGACCGATTTTGTCAGCCCAAGGTGCAAGAAATAGTGAGCCAGCACCCATACCAAATAGGCCAGCACTCAATAGTGCACCAAGTTCAGCGCCAGTCAGTCCCCACTCGGCAGAAACAGATGCAGCAGTAAAGGCCATGACAAGAACGTCAAAGCCATCAATAACATTTAATAAAATACAGATACCGATAACAAACCACTGAAACCCATTCATGGTCTTGTTATTCATTTCCTCACGCGGGTTCTGAACCATTTACTTTCTCCATGGAATAAGACCTCATTGAAAAGCACTACGTGTGGCATGTGATTACATGTCATAAACGTAGGCAGACTTCAGAAGTCATCCTAGTAATGTTTAAGGTGTTCATCGCAGTCAGAACCCGTCCATATTCTGGTATTGATGAAATAATCAACACGTCTGCAATGTGCATGAATTTAGCATTATTGGATCCAAATTCAAGCAAAAAAATATTAACTTAGATATATTTTAGATTAAATGGATCCATATTTGCGAAGAAGTACTTGAAAAATATACTAAAGTACTAGGGATTAAAAAAATGAACGCCTCAGTTAAAGAAAGGAAAAAAATCTTAAAAGTTCATTCGAATCTTCCGAATTTTATAAAATAGCGCGCAAATCATGAGCTACTTGTTTAAGCTGGGGCAAAATATTTTGGATTAAATATGTTTCTGTAATTCTGTGGCTGGATCCGATACAGTTGAGTGCGGCTACAGTATCACCTTGCATGTTGAGAATAGGGACAGCTAAAGCAATAATTCCCAATTCATGTTCTTCTGTAGAAATGCAATAGTCTTGTTTTTGAACAGTTGCAATAGTGTTTATAAACTTTTGATGATCTATGATGGTAAAAGGCGTTAATCTCTTGAGTGGATATTGTGCAAGCCATTGATTAAGTTCATCATGGCTCAATCTTGAGAGTAGTATTTTACCTGTTGAGGTGGCGTAGGCTGGAAGGCGATTACCTAGATGAATACCCAACGGACTCATTTTAGATGATTCGTTCTGTTGAGGAACACTTTTCGCAACAGGTACTACTTCATGTTCATCGAGTACCGTGACTGAATAGCTCAGTGCAGTTTTGATACTGAGTAAATTCAGCATAGGTTGAGCGACTTTTGGCAAATATGCAGAGCTTAGATAAGCACTTGAAAAGCGTAAAACTTTGTAGGTGAGCCAATAAAAATGTTCATCTGTGTCTAAATAACCTAAAAATTTTAAAGTTCTTAAATATCGTCGTGCTGCGCTGCGACTCAATCCTGTACGTTCAGCAATTTGGGTGACATTTAATTTTTGACGTTCAACACCAAAGCACTCTAATAGATTCAAACCTTTAGCAAGGCCTGCAATATAATCATCATATTGAATTACTTCTTTATTTTTAGCATTTGAAATCAATTCATTGCGCATGATATTGCTCTGATTTACACCCTTTAATTCTGATATCTTGTCCGATGATCGGTCATTTGTCACTAAATTCGGTCGTATTTAGGGCTAAAGTCTAGTACCTCAGTTGGAATTTCATTAGGTTTTACAAAAGGAAAAAAATTGAGGGTGTTTGCAATATGGAAATTTTAAAAACCAAAGTCGCGATTATTGGTTCAGGTCCAGCAGGTTTATTACTCGGTCAACTGCTATATAAAGCGGGTATTGATCATATTTTAATTGAACAGCGCAGTGCTGAATATGTTGCCAGTCGAATCCGTGCTGGGATTTTAGAGCAAGTTTCAGTAGATTTATTGACTGAAGCTGGTGTAGATCAGCAACTCCGTGAAAAAGGGTTACCTCATCAGGGTATTGAAATTCTAACCAATGGTGAAAAGCACCGTGTTGATTTAACGCAGTTGACGGGTGGTAAACAAGTTACGGTATATGGCCAAACTGAAGTCACCAAAGATTTAATGCAGGCTCGCACAGCGGCTCAACTCACTTCATACTATGAATCAGCTAACGTTCAAGTACATGATTTCTACGGTCAACCAAGTGTTACTTTTGAGCATAATGGTCAGCAAGTTAAAGTTGAATGTGATTTTATCGCAGGTTGTGATGGGTACCATGGTGTGTGCCGTGCCAGTGTGCCAGAAGACAAAATTAAAACTTTTGAGAAAGTCTATCCATTTGGCTGGTTAGGGGTATTGGCAGATGTACCTCCTGTTGCGGAGGAACTAATTTATGTGCAATCTGATCGTGGATTTGCATTATGCAGTATGCGTTCTAACACGAGAAGTCGCTATTATCTACAAGTACCGTTAACGGATAAAGTTGAAAACTGGTCAGATGAGCAATTTTGGGAAGAGTTAAAAAATCGTCTAGATCCTGAAAGCCGTGAAAAGCTCGTGACTGGTCCATCAATTGAGAAGAGTATTGCGCCATTACGTAGTTTTGTCACTGAGCCAATGCGTTTTGGTAAAATGTTCTTGGCGGGTGATGCTGCTCATATTGTACCGCCAACAGGAGCTAAAGGTTTAAACCTCGCTGCATCTGATATTGCGTATCTTTCTCAAGCTCTCATTGAATATTATCAAACGGGTTCTGAGCAGGGGATTGAGCAGTATTCTGAAAATTGCTTAAAACGTGTATGGAAAGCAGAGCGTTTCTCTTGGTGGATGACTCATTTATTACATCGTTTTGAGACAGAAACCGAATTCGAGCATAAAATCAAACAAGCTGAATTAAGTTATATTCTTGGTTCAGAAGCAGGGCAAACTACGCTTGCTGAAAACTATGTTGGACTACCACTCCAAAAAGCGAGTTAATCCTCGAAGTCAAGCTTAATCCATTGGCTAATTTTTAGCACACACCAAATTGCTCCACAATTTGGTGTGTTTTTTTATTAAACAAATTGTCTAAATTCAATCGAGGTTTGCTGTAATAAGGGCAGAATATACTGAATTAAATATTCCTTACTGGTTTTACCTGTCGGTGACACAATGTTCAATGCTGCGACAACATCAGCACGATGATTGTGAATAGGTACAGCCAAAGCATGTACGCCTAACTCATGTTCTTCAGCTGAGTAACAATATTCATCAGCTCTAACTTCTGCTAATAATTTTATAAATTTCTCATTATCGGTATACGTATATTTGGTGAGTGCTTTGAGTGGATATTTTTCCAACCATTCTTGTTGTGCTTCCTTGGATAAATAACTTAATAAAATTTTCCCTGCAGATGTCGCATGAGCGGGTAGTCGGTTACCTAAATGTAATCCATAAGGATTAACACGATCAGTCTGTTGATGCGCTGCACTACGTGCAATCGTAATAGCTTCGTAGCCATCTAATACCATCACGGAATAAATGAGAGAGGTTTGCTGGGTAAGTAAATTCAACAATGGCTGAGCAATTTTAGGCAGCTGTGCACCACTTAAATATGCACCTGAAAATTTTAAAATTTTAGGTGTTAAATAATAGTAATGACCATCAAACTCTAAATAACCTAAATATTCTAAAGTCATTAAATGTCGTCTTGCAGCGGCTCGAGTCAACCCTGTTTTTTCTGCAGCCATGGTCACATTTAAACGGTGACGGTCATTTGCAAAACAATCTAGGATAGCCAGTCCTTTGCTGATACCTGCAATAAAGTCTTCGTGACGAATCCACTTTTTATTATCTGGATTTTGAAGTTGTCTGTTCCTTGAGTCTGATTCTGTAGACACAGCATTTTCCTTGCTATTTTAAAAATTGAATTATTGATGCTGATTTAGAATCTTGAGCAATATACTCAAGATATTGTTCGATCATCGAACAAAAAATCTGTAAATCGTACAAAAACCTTTTTTCAAGGTAGCTCAAGCTTTTTAATTTATCAAGAATGGAGTGACGGAATCCAAGCGATTTAGTTGCATATTTCAATCTCCGTCCAGATTGAAATTGCGCTAATCGTGGATTCCCCAAATATTAAAATATGTTGTACAGAGGGAGTTGTTGGATGATCGATAAATCGTCACAGTCTTTAGTTGAAGCTTTATCCCAAATTAAAGACGGTTCAACCATTATGATTGGTGGGTTTGGTACTGCAGGTCAGCCTGCTGAACTCATCGATGGCTTAATTGAACTCG
>NZ_JBWYIS010000015.1:0-57839 GCF_056779945.1 Acinetobacter sp. ANC_7635
ACAACTCAAACCTGAACTCAGGAAACATCACTTGTCACGGGTGACTCATCTTGACGCTTTGCCAGATTGCTCCACCAGTCTGGCTTTTTTTATGTCCTAGACTTCAATCATTTATTCAGTAAATTTTAAGAAATAAAACCTAATCTCAGCGTAGTTAAATATTAGAACTCATCGTATGCGCTACACATCTATCATTCAGCAATGGAAAAAACCAACGATAAGCCTAGCACTATTCAATTTAGTACTCTCAGTATGGGTTGGCATTGGTTTAAATATTGCGTTCTACAAACAACTTACTTCACTCACACCTTATCAAGGTTACCCAGCAATTCTTTTTTTAATAGGTTCATCTGTCTTAATCACAGCTGCTTATTTTTTTATTTTCAACCTTATTCATTGGAGATTGAACGTAAAGATATTTGCAAGTATCTGGATTGTATTAGGCGGTATGTCTGCATATTTTGTAAGTAGTTTAGGCATTATTATTAATGCTGATCAGATTCAAAATATGATGCAAACCAATACGATGGAAGCATTTGATCTGATAAATATAAGATTATTTATTTGTAGATGTTTGGGCCTATGACCAACAATCACATTTACACGAAAAGTTTAAACAGTTGGTTGAGCCAGTTGCTAAGTCAGGTTTTTATCATCACACTAATCATTATGGTAAATGGCATACCTATGTGATTCCATTGAAAACTGTTCAAGTCCAAGTGAGCCAACAAGACTCTGTTCGACAAGCTTTAGCCATAGAGCTCGCAATCAACATGTTTTTACCTTATTTAATCATTATGCCTTTCGCGATTTATGGCTTAGGTTTTATAATTAGAAGAAATTTTGCTCCATTTGAGCAATTTAAATCCGAATTAAGTACACGTAAACCAAATGAGCTGACCGTAATTGACCCTCAACAGTACCCTATTGAGCTAGTACCCAGCATTCAAGCGATCAATCAATTATTTCAAAGGATCTCTGATGCCCAACAAGAACAAAAACAATTTATTGCAGACGCCGCTCACGAATTAAGAACACCAATTACAGCATTAAATCTTCAAACTAAAATTTTACTCAAAGAGCTCCCCCATCACGAATCGTTAATCAAAATGAATAATGGTTTACATCGAACTCAGCATTTGGTCGGACAGCTTTTAAATCTCGCTCAACAAGATTCATTGAATGCCAGTAACGAGAAAAAAATGAGTATTCGGTTAGATGAACGTGCTTATCAATCTATTGAACAATTGATTCATTTAGCCTTAGCCAAAGAAATCGATTTAGGTATGGAACGTTATGAACACGTTCAAATTATAAATTACTCATCTGCTATAGATTCAATATTAACCAACTTAATAGAGAATGCGATTAAATACACGCCTCCCAATGGCATCATTAATGTTTCGACATTTCAAGAGAATGATATAGCTATCATTCAAGTCGAAGATAGTGGCCCAGGAATTTCAGCAGATCTCTATGAACGTATTAAAAAAAGATTTTATCGAGTCGAGCAACATCAAGAAATTGGTAGTGGCTTAGGTTTATCAATTGTTGAAAAAGCGGTAGAACGTATGGGGGGCAATCTTATCTTTGATCGCAGCCCTCAATTAGGTGGTTTATTGGTGAGAGTGGAAATTAAACTACATTAATTGCTTAGGCTAATTTAACCTTTTCTTTTAGACTAAATATTACGACATTGAACATCCAAATCAGCCAACCAGTCCAAAGATTATGACTAAAAAAATGCGCTCCTCTGAGCATTTGCGTCCATCCCATAAGCATTCCCAAGAGAATTGCACTCAATAAGTAAAATTGAGCTAATTTGCTTTTTTTGCTCCTGAACACAAAATACCCACTCAATAATGCAAAACCAGCAGAAGCATGACCTCCAGGAAAACAATGCCCAACTTTACTACTGAGACTCCAGACAACTGTCATTCCCTGAGGTTGAGCTGCATCCCATGGACACATCAAGTTCGACTGTGATTTGAACAACGCTATTAAAATAATTGAAATTAAAGCAACTGCAAAAATTGTGATGTAATTTTTAGAGGTTTCCAAATTTTGATTTCTCGATTTGGGATGAGCAACCATGACTACAGATATCAGCATACTGCAGTACATCGCGATTAGCACATATTTAATCCATTCATGCCCGACTACACTTGGCCAAAATGCATCTTTTAAATAGAACACTCCTTTTGAATTTAAGCCTAATTGAATCAATTTCATGTCGACTGCAACATGTACTGGAAATAGATTGACCAAAATGAAATAGCTCAAGATTAAGGCGATACATTGCTTGCGATAGAAAAAACTCATACGAATACATCGAATAAAAATGTATTTAAATCAATCAGGCTTAAAATTTTCTGAACGATTTGACATCAAATAGACTTTTATACTGCATAACGATATGCTTAAACCAACCTGAGTTGGGTTTAAAAAATAAAAAAATGTTAAGGATAACCACGATGCAAACTCAAGAATTACTCATTCCGAATGGCAGCTATCAAATCCAAGCGGATTTATATATGCCAGAGCCGATCACAAAAGATTCTAGTATCATCATTATGGCTCATGGCTTAGGTGGAGAAAAAAGCTGTGGCTTAAACTCTTTCGCTGAAGCTTATGCAGAATTGGGATATAACGTATGCGTATTTGATCATTCTGGTTTTGGATTAAGCAGTGGTCCTGTTCAGCATCTTGTCGATAAAAATAGTCAGCTTCAGGATTGGAACGTCGTTATCGACTATATTCAATCCCGATTCTATATCCCGAAAAAAAATATCATTTTATGGGGGTATTCGTTCAGTGGTGCGCATGTTCTAACATTAGCAAGTGAACACACCTTTAAAGCAGTGATCTCTAATTTTCCACACGTTGATGGTTTAGCGAGCTTGACACTGTATCCGAAAAAATATTTATTGCCTGCAATCATGATTGCATTACAAGATTTAGCCCTAGCAAAAATAGGTAGAGTCAAAACCATGCCTGTAGTTGCAAAAGATCGGTTTGCCATTTTGGCGGGTGAAGATTGCTATGATGCATATTATCGACTGATCCCAGACGGGATACATTGGAAAAATGCTGTACCAGCTCGAATCGTTGCAACCATTGGTTTATACCGACCAACAATGATCGTACATAAAATTCAATGCCCTGTTTTTGTGTCAGGTGCGGAACTAGATTCACTTATTCCTATCAAAGCAACACGTAAACTCGCACAAAAACTAAAACAAGGTGAATATCGTGAGTTCGTCTGCGGTCACTTCGATCTATTCCATTCGCCCGTTTTTGATCAACTCATCACAGCGCATCAACATTTTTTGGAAAAACTAAAATAAACTTTTAAAGTTGGTAGTTATATCCCTTACTGCTTAAGTAAAATTCACTGATGAAATGGCATTCTTTTAGAATGTCATCAGTGACTTGTTGATGCTGATAGTAGCTGTGTTTCATTAATGCAAAAACCATTTCAACCAGATACACCGCTTCCTCTTTTCTATTCAATTTCAGCGGATGTACTTTCTGCTCAAATACCGCTTGTAAATCATGAGCAATCTTCTCAATCACGATTTCCTGTAAATTAAAACCATCAACATGTACTGGCCCACCCAGAATCAAAATACTTGCAGCAGGATTTGAATTGTAGAACTCAGCCACCTTAGAAATTAGATCAAAACAAATATCACGTGTTGACCAAGTTTGATAGCACTCATTTTTAAACAAAACATAGGCCTGCAGTTCATCTAAATAACGTTTCACCAATATGCTGAACAAATGATTAACTGTTGGAAAGTATTGATAAATCGTAATCTTAGGAAGATCGGACTGTGCTGCAATTTCGGGAATAGTACAGTGATTGATGCCTTGTTCTTCTAATATTTTCTTCGTTGTTTCTAATACAAGTTCTAACCTTGCTTTACTTCTTTTTTGTACAGGAAGCTTAATTTCATCAAAAAGCATTTAAACAAATCCCCTGTCTTGCTGTTTAAAAATAAATCGATTATAGTCATAAAACCAACTATAGTTGGTTATAAATAAAAAGAACATCATTCAAGGATATGAATATGAACACAGTCTGTATCATTGGTGCAGGTCCGTCAGGAATTACGGCTGCTAAAAATTGTCAACAAAATGGTATTGCATACGATATCTTCGAGAAAAATGACAAAGTCGGTGGGAATTGGGTGTTTAATTCTAAAACTGGTCATTCTTCAGTCTATGAGAATACACACATTATTAGCTCGCGTACAATGTCTGAATATGAAGATTATCCAATGCCAGACAGTTACCCTGATTATCCACGACATGATCATCTACAGCAGTATTTTGAAAATTATGCCAAACATTTTGGTGTATATGACAAGATTAAATTTCATCACACGATTCACCATATTCATAAAAATGAAAATAAAAAATGGGTGGTGGATTACACCGATGATCAAGGTAAAGAACAACAGAAAATATATGACTATTTAATGGTTGCAAATGGTCATCACTGGAAACCAAAATACCCTGAGTATGAAGGTGAATTTACTGGCAAGTGGATGCATTCACATGATTTTAAAGGTGTAAATGACGACTGGCGTGGAAAGAAAATTTTAGTCATTGGTGCAGGTAATTCAGGCTGTGATGTTGCCGTAGAATCAGCACGTGTCTCAAAAGATGTGTATATATCGATGCGCAGTCCACAATGGTTTGTTCCAAAATTTATGTTTGGACATCCCGCAGACATACTCGTCAAGTCAATGGAAAAACTTCCGCCCAAAATGCGCCAAAAAATTCTGACCAAATTGGTAAAAGCATTCAGTGGAAATTACGCAGATTTTGGCTTGCCTGTAAATGACAAACCGATGCTGACACAACATCCAACGGCGAACTCTGACTTCATTGACTATGTGCGTCACGGTAAAATCAAACCAAAACCAGCGATCAAGCGTCTCAATGGTAAAATTGTAGAATTCGTCGATGGTACTCAACAAGAGTTTGATATTATTTGTTGTTGTACTGGTTTCTGGACCGTCTTCCCTTTCTTCGATAAAGATTTTATAGATTTCCAACATGCTGAAAAATTACCGCTTTACCGTAAAATGATGCATGCCGAACATGACAATCTTTATTTCATTGGTTTATTCCAACCATTAGGTTGTATTTGGCCAATTTCAGATCATCAAGCCAATTTGGCATGTCAGGAAATTTTAGGAAAATATAAACGTCCAGCTGATATGAAAAAAGCGATTCAGCATGAGTTAGATCATCCACATTACAACTTTGAAGGCGGTCAACGACATGCAGCAGAAGTTGACTATAATGACTTCCGTGCAGAACTCGTATCTGACCTTAAAACTGCTGGTGTCATCATTCCAGAGCGTAAACCTTTGGTTTCAATCCGTAAATTAGTTGGTTCTTTACTGACTGCATAATTTAGTGTATTTCTAGGTCATCAGTGAGTGTTACGTTAATCGTGAGCACTCACCTTACATAAGTATAATCAACTCAAAATAACAACTTAAATGATCAATAGCAGGAGCTTTGCATGCACGGACGTATGATGTTTCAACCTTTATTAATCAGCAGTTTACTAGAACATGCTGCTGAATTTCATAAAGACACCCTGATCGTTTCAATAAACACCGATGGCACACTTTACGAAACCAATTGGGGCGATGTATCGGATAATGCTAAACGTGGTGCAAAGGCATTGAATGAACTTAAACTCATTCACGGCGATTGTATTGCAACATTAGCTTGGAACAATCATCGTCATTTAGAGGCTTGGTATGCTATTTCTGGTAGTGGTTTAATCTGTCACACCATTAACCCAAGATTATTTCCAGAACAACTGATTTTCATTATTAATGATGCACAAGATAAAGCGATTATTTTTGATAAAACATTCCTACCTTTGATTACAGGAATAAAAGCACATATTCCCCTTGTGCAACATTTCATTTGCTTAGATGCACCTGATGAAAAGATTCGTCAATCCTTACCCGAAGTCTTGTTCTACGATGATTTAATTGCACGTCAAACTGCAGAATATACATGGCCTGAATTTGATGAAACCACTGCAAGTTCACTATGTTATACCTCTGGAACAACAGGCAATCCTAAAGGTGCTCTCTATTCTCATCGCTCAACTGTTCTTCACAGTTTAGCGGCCAGCTTACCTGACTCACTCAATCTATCAGCCAAAGATATTATTTTACCTGTAGTTCCGATGTTTCACGTTCATGCATGGGGAACACCTTATGCCGCAGCGATGGTAGGTGCTTCAATTATATTACCAGGGCCGGGTCTTGATGGTGAGAGTCTAGTTAAACTCATTGATCAATATGAAGTGACTGTTGCACTTGGTGTTCCTACCATTTGGCAAAGCTTGTTGATTGCTGCAAAAGCAATGAACAGTTCACTGACCTCTTTAAAACGTAATGTCATTGGTGGCTCGGCTTGCCCACCAAGCATGTTAGCGACATTCCGTGATGTATATGATTGTGAAACCATTCATGCATGGGGGATGACTGAAGCTAGTCCACTTGGCACTGCCAATCAATTCAAAGCCAAACATAAACAACTTTCTCAGGATCAACAAGCAAATCTACGTCTTTCCCAAGGTCGCCCGCCGTTTGGAGTCAGGATTCGTTTAGTGTCTGAAGAAAGAGGAACCGATCTTGTTCCACATGATGGTGAGACTATTGGTAATTTACAAATCAAAGGACATTGGATTGTTGACAAATACTTTGGTCAGTCCGACTCACCATTGACCAGTGATGGATGGTTTGATACTGGAGATATTGCGTCTATAGATGCTGATGGCTATCTGCATATTAGTGATCGTGCCAAAGACTTGATTAAATCTGGTGGAGAATGGATCTCTTCTGTAGAGCTTGAAAATATCGCAATGGGTCACCCAGAAATTGCGATGGCTGCGGTCATCGCAGCACAACATCCAAAGTGGGATGAAAGACCTGTCTTAATCGCCGTTAAACATCCTAATAGCCAAATCACTGAACAACAACTCATTGATTACTATGCTGATAAAATTGCTAAATGGCAAACTCCAGATAAAGTGATTTTTGTCGATGCCATACCGCTTAGCGGCACTGGAAAAATGCTAAAAAGAAAACTTCGCGAAGAATATGGACATGTATTAATGTGAGTTCAGGTTAATTTCTCAACTCACTCATACTAACTAAATAAAGCTGTAACTGTACATCAGTTACAGCTTTATATTTAAGCCATTACGAATAATTAAATTAGCAGTATCACGACCTGACAGATATGCACCATGCACAGTGCCTGCATAATCGGTATGACAATGTTCACCTGCAAAATATACTTGCGCTGGATGCTCTTTTTTAAAGATCTCTACATCATCTTTAGTATGTTCAACTTTTGGAAAACTAAATGAACCTAAACTAAACGGATCACTCCCCCAGCGGGTAATTATGATGTTCTGAATTTCATTGGAGTGCATGCAAATCTTCAATATTTTCTTGATATATTCATGCACCTGTTGCTCCGTTGCTTGATCAACCCATTCTGACTTTGTACCTCCAACGAGAAGTAGATAAGTCGGTTTATTATATAAACGACTAAAATCTAAAATACTATACAGCTCACGCTCATCCCAAAAAAATGCCGTATTGTATTTAAGTGCATTCCCATTAAATTCTAGAGCTTTTGAAAATTGTATAAATATTTTATTGAAAGATCCAAAACCCAGCTTTTGAATCGATCGGACTAATCCACTAGGCAAAGGCGGCTCAAACTTAATTTTATCTTGCTTTAAAATACCGAGTGGAACTGTCACCACAACTTGAGAACCTATGTAAAGCTGTCCACATGCTGTTTTTATCTGCACTTGATGAGAGTCATGATCGATTTCAACAATATCTGCATTCGTATGAATCTCTAAATCAGTAGCCAGAACTTTAACAATCTGTTCATAACCTTTTGGAAATATCACTTCATCGCCTGAGAAGTAGCCTTCAAAATCCATAAAATTATGGGCTAATTGCTCTAAATCAGTCGCAAAAGGATCATTGGCAAGCCTTGAGTAATACTGCTTAATTTTTTGTGTGATGACGTCTCGATCAAAATAATGAAGTTGAAAACGTATCTTTCCTAAAACATTCTCAAGTTGCTCAAAAGCGGAGATATCCTGCTCTTTTGATTTATTTTGAAAAACCTTCTGAACATCACGAAGGCATTTTTCAAATTCTAAGCTCTCTTGTTCGGTAAATGGCTGACCATTGGCATGAAAATAATCCACTTGATCATAATTAAAAACTTGAGTACTTATCCGATTGGACTCTGCAATTTTCCATATCGGATTATTATCAATACCATGTATCCATGATGCACCAAGGTCAAAACAATGACCATCAATGTTTTGTGTATGTATTCTCCCACCTATACGATCACGTGCTTCTAAAACAACAACATTAAATCCTGCTGATTTTAAATGCTGAGCACAACTTAATCCTGCAACACCAGCGCCGATAATATAAATAGGATGATTAAAGTCGTTCATTCATTTTTTTATTAGAAAAAATTCGCTTAAAGATATCGCGTTCAAAACTGTGAAAATAGTCGTGTGATGTAATAAATTTAAAATGATTGGTAACTTAAGAAGAGTTTAAAATTGTTTGAATCGAATAAATCACAAAAAAACGGCCATGAAGACCGTTTTTTTAGAATGCTTTGACTTTCTCATTAATCTGCTGATATATCTTCGAATAAAACTGAAGATAAATAGCGCTCTCCAGCATCAGGTAAAATCACCACTATGGTTTTACCCGCATTTTCAGGACGTTGAGCAAGTTCATGAGCGGCCGCTAATGCTGCACCACTTGAAATCCCCACAAAAATCCCTTCTTTGATTGCAGATTGACGAGCAAAATCAATTGCAGTTTGATTTTCAATCGCGATAACTTCATCCACCAAATCTAAATCTAGGTTCTTAGGAATAAAGTTTGCACCAATGCCTTGGATTTTATGTGGTCCCGGAGTCAGTGTTTCGCCACGCTTCGCTTGTCCAATAATTGGTGAGTCTGCTGGTTCAACTGCAACTGAGTAAAGGGATTGATTTTTAACTTTCTCAAAATAACGCGAAATACCAGAGATCGTACCTCCCGTACCTACACCAGCCACTAAAATATCAACCTTACCACCCGTTGCTTCAAAAATTTCAGGTCCAGTTGTAGTTTCATGAATGGCAGGATTTGCTGGGTTTTCAAATTGCTGAGGTAAATAATAAAGCTCTGGGTTCTCAGCAACTAAACGTTCTGCTTCTTGAACAGCACCATTCATCCCTTTAGCAGGATCGGTTAATACTAAATGAGCACCCAATGCTTTGAGTACTTTACGGCGCTCGATACTCATACTTGCAGGCATAGTCAGTGTGATGTCATAACCTTTAGCAGCAGCAACAAAAGCTAGCGCAATTCCAGTATTACCACTCGTAGGTTCAACAATATGCATTCCTGCTTTAAGCACACCACGTTGTTCTGCATCTGCAATCAAAGCTGCACCAACACGGCATTTTACTGAAAATGCTGGGTTACGTGCTTCGACTTTGGCAAGAACTGTTGCCCCACCCTGTATTACACGATTAATGCGAATGAGCGGTGTATTACCAATCGCTTCAGCGTTATTACTGTATACCGCGATTCCACGATTAGAAGTTTGTGGAAATTGAGTCTCTGTGGTCATGAACAATCCTTATATTCATAAAACAATACTTTTATCATAATCCTTTTTCATTTTAGATATATAACCATTTGTACGATTTTCATATAAGATAAAATGAATAGGTTATTCTAAATATGAAATTATCACTTTACTGCTTTTAATCCATAAAAATTAGACATTTGACAAAAAGTTCTTAAATTTTGATAACCAGCCTGAAGGTATAGATTCTTAATCTCTTTCACCGTCATTAAATTAAAGTCATCATGTATTCTTTCCAACATGACCTGACTTTGTTTTTCACTTAATCCTATTTTTGTCACCAAATTTTTTAATACTAACTGATCATTTGGTTCTTCGAATTGCATCAGATCGAAACTCAGAACCACACCATCTTGTTTCAAAGCATGGTAAATATCACCTAAAAAACTCTTTTTGTATGCATGTGAAACAAAATGAAAAACCAAAATACTCAATACTGCATCAAAATTTTCAGAATATTTCTGGAGCACCGTCGTGTCACCTTGCAGAATTATGACTCGGTGCATTTGCTGCTTAAACTGAACGATCTGTTTTGTTTTTTCAAGCATCGCTGCCGATGGATCAAACACAACAAACTCCGCCTTTGGAAAATGATCTAATAAATAATTCAGTTCAAATCCAGTTCCGCACCCGACAATGGCAATTTTAGCCTCTTCTTTGAGATGAGTTTCAAGCAGCGCTAATATATGTAGATGCATCAGTTCATATCCTGGTATGAGCTGCCTGATATGTTCATCATAGTTTTCTACGATTTTTGGGTGATCAAAATTCTTTGCCATATCGCTCTTCTACTATTTTTTAAAATTAAGCCGAACTTAGTGAACTAAGTTCGGCTTTGTTGTTTTTCTAGCTTGAAGTTAAAATATTACTCAATGACGATTAAGCACTCTCATCAAAAATATTGAGCTGCTCACGCATATATTCTTGGAGTTTAAACTTCTGAGCCTTACCAGAAGCAGTCATTGGGAACTCTTTAAGAAAATGTACATATCGTGGCACTTTATTATGTGAGATATTGGCTTTGCAGTAATCTTTGATCACTTGTTCAGAACATTCATGTCCTTCATGCAAAATAATACAAGCACATAACTCTTCGCCATATTTCGGGTCAGGAAGCCCAATGACTTGAACATCGCTAACAGCCGGATGTTTATATAAGAAGTCTTCAATCTCTTTAGGGAATAAATTCTCACCTCCCCGAATCACAACATCTTTAATGCGACCTTTGATTTTGATAAAGCCTTCATCATCCATTTCAGCGATATCACCGGTATGCATCCATTTTGCGACATCTACGACTTCTCGGGTTTTTTCTTCTTCATCCCAATAGCCCAGCATGACTGAGTATCCTCGTACACACAACTCTCCGAGTTTGCCACGAGGCACTACTTTACCGTGTTCATCGACTATTTTAATTTCGATATGTGGATGAACTCGACCAACAGTGCTCACTCGTTGTTCTAGCGAATCTGTGATCGAACTTTGTGCGCTTACTGGCGCTGTTTCAGTCATGCCATAACAAATCGTGATATCTCGCATATGCATACGCTCAATGACGCGCTTCATGATTTCTTTTGGACATGGACTGCCAGCCATGATGCCTGTACGTAATGTGGTCAAATCAAATTCGTCAAATTGCTCATGATCAAGCATGGCAATAAACATGGTAGGCACACCATAAGCTGCGGTACATTTCTCTTGTTCAATCGCTTTAAGACTATCAAGAGGATTAAATACAGCTGATGGATAGATCATGGTTGATCCATGTGTAATACAGGCAAGATTACCCATCACCATACCAAAGCAATGAAATAACGGTACAGAAATACAAACTCGATCTTTAGAAGTCAGTTTGATTGCCTCTCCCACAAAATACCCGTTATTCAGAATATTATTGTGTGTCAGCATGGTCCCTTTGGGGCTACCTGTCGTTCCGGAGGTAAACTGGATATTGATGGTTTCATCGAATTGAAGACCAGATGCTATCTCATTAAGTTGATCTAACTGCTCTGAAGTCGGTTCAGCCAATAAATCACTAAAGCGATAAAACCCAGTATGTTGTTGATCATCTATTTTGATCAAATACTTTAAATGCGGCAATTTTTCAGCATTTAAAACGCCATTGGTCGTATGTAAAATTTCTGGTGCAATTTGCGTCAAAATTTCTTGATAATTGGTCGTCTTAAAGGTCGATGCAATGATCAATCCTTTGCAAGATACTCGATTGAGTACGTATTCTAGCTCGTAGCTTTTATACGCAGGATTTAAGTTGACCAAAATAATTCCAGCCTTGAAGGCTGCAAATTGTGCGATCGTCCATTCCACACAATTAGGGGACCAAATCGCTAGACGATCTCCCTTTTCTAAACCGATTTTTAATAAACTACATGCAAAAGCATTTACTTTCTCTTGTAACTGCTGATAGGTCAAACGTACATTTTGATGCACACTGACCACAGCATCCTGATCGGCATATTGTAGGCATGCTTGATCAAATTTATGGCCTATGGTCATACCCAATAAGGGTTGCTCACTGGTGCCATAGGCATAACTGAGTCGTAATTGCGTCATTGAATCATACTCCTTGATTCTATTTTCTTATATCAATCCAATATTTCGTTATTAATTACGCGATTACTCGTTTAAACATGACATCCTTTTGTGTGAATTAAATTAATTTTCCTCCTTTGCCTTAACTGCATTGACACAAAAGTCTGCAATTTGCTTAACGAAATAACCTTTATAACCGTCATCAAACATCACATTACGCGATGGATTTAAAGGTTCAATCACAACGAATGTCATCGCACCAACCACGCATAATGCAGCTGTATTTAAATCTTCAAATTCGAACTCACCATTGACCTTTCCTTCGGCAAGAATCTCCTTAATGGATTGTTTTATCAGTTGCTTACTTCTAAAACGTTCATGCTCAATCGTTGGGTCTACGGGCTCAAACATGAGTGAATATGCAAGTTGAGGGCTATTCAGAGCACGTTTTACGAAAGCAGTGACGGCCTTTGTCAACTTCTCAGTCGAAGTCCAATCATTTTTTGCAATCTGATTCAGAATATCGACCTCACCTTTGATGGCCTGTGAAAGCACTTCAATCAAAATCTGATTTTTGTTCTCAAAATAGCGATAGACCAAACCACTCGAGACACCAGATTTATCTGCAATCGCTTGCACTTGTGCATCTTTAAAACCACCACCCGCAATAAGTTCGCGCGCGGATTGCAGTATCGATTGACGATTTTGCTCCATACGCTCTTGCATCAAAGTGGATCTTTTATAACTCATAATTGTTCACCCAATCAACTAAAATGAATTATAAATCATTTTCTGAATCTATATTCACTTTTTTAAAAAATAACTGTATTGTATTTCTCAAGCAAGGACAAAATGCTTCACTGGAAATAAAAATTAAATTTTAGGATGAATGAAAATGAATTTACAGAGTATTGACTTTGGACTAGACGAAACACTAATCGCTTTACGTGATTCTGTAGCTGCATTCTGTGCAAAGGAAATCGCACCTATTGCTCAACAAGTTGATCAAGACAACTTATTTCCAGCTCACTTATGGAAAAAATTTGGTGATATGGGGTTACTTGGACTTACCGTGAGTGAAGAATACGGTGGTGTCAATCTGGGTTATTTGGCTCATATCATTGTCATGCAGGAAATTTCACGAGCATCTGCTTCCATTGGACTTTCATACGGGGCACATTCAAATCTTTGTGTGAATCAAATTAACCGTAATGGTAGCGAAGAACAAAAACAAAAATATCTTCCTAAATTAATTTCTGGCGAATATGTCGGTGCTTTGGCAATGTCTGAACCAAATGCGGGTTCAGATGTCGTGAGTATGAAATTACGTGCTGAAGAGCATGGTGATCACTTTGTACTTAATGGCTCAAAAATGTGGATTACCAATGGTGGAGATGCTGACGTGCTGGTGGTTTACGCCAAAACTGACATCAATGCTGGTGCCAAAGGCATGACTGCTTTCATTATTGAAAAAGGCATGGAAGGCTTTAGTCATGGGAGTCACTTAGACAAACTCGGAATGCGTGGTTCAAATACTTATCCCCTGTTCTTTGACAATGTCAAAGTGCCTAAAGAAAACGTCATGGGTGGTGTGGGTAACGGTACAAAAGTGCTCATGAGTGGATTGGATTACGAGCGTGCAGTTCTCAGTGGTGGACCACTAGGCATTATGGATGCATGTTTAGATGTGGTCATCCCATACATTCATGAACGTAAGCAATTCGGTCAATGTTTAGGTGAATTCCAACTCATGCAAGGCAAAATTGCGGATATGTATTCTACATGGTTGGCAAGCAAGGCTTTGGTTTATGCCGTGGGTGCAGCATGTGATAAAGCTGATCATGATCGTGGTTTACGTAAAGATGCAGCAAGTGCCATTCTCTACTCAGCTGAAAAAGCAACCTGGATGGCTGGTGAAGCTATTCAAACCCTTGGGGGCAATGGTTATATCAATGATTACAGCACAGGTCGATTGTGGCGTGATGCCAAACTCTATGAAATCGGTGCAGGAACTTCTGAAATTCGACGCATGTTAATTGGTCGTGAGTTATTCAACGAAACCAGATAATTCAAGTTAATACAAGGAAGTCATTGATGAACGAAATTAAAAGTAAAATCAATCCACGTAGTGAAGAGTTTAAAATCAATCAAGCTGCAATGCTTGAATTGGTCGCAGACTTAAAAAAACAAGCTCAAACCATTGCCTTAGGTGGTGGAGAAAAAGCACGTCAGAAGCATTTAGCACGTGGAAAACTATTACCGCGTGAGCGCATTGATCAACTCATTGATGCAGGAACTGCCTTTCTTGAAATTGGTCAACTCGCTGCTTATCAAGTTTATGCTGACGATGTACCAGCCGCAGGTGTGGTTGCAGGTATTGGTCAAGTGCATGGTGTGACATGCATGATCGTTGCCAATGATGCAACAGTTAAAGGAGGTACATATTATCCTTTAACTGTAAAAAAACATTTACGTGCGCAAGAAATTGCTGAACAAAATCATCTTCCTTGTATTTATATGGTCGACTCAGGCGGTGCATTTCTGCCAATGCAGGATGAAGTATTCCCTGATCGCGATCATTTTGGACGAATTTTTTACAACCAAGCACGCATGTCGAGTAAAGGTATTGCACAAATAGCCGTGGTTATGGGGAGTTGTACTGCGGGTGGCGCATATGTCCCTGCCATGTCCGATGAAACAATTATTGTCCGCAATCAAGGCACGATTTTCCTCGGTGGTCCACCTTTGGTAAAAGCTGCAACAGGTGAAGTGGTGACTGCTGAAGACCTTGGTGGTGGCGATGTTCATACCCGTTTATCTGGTGTCGCAGATCATCTTGCAGAAAGTGATGAACATGCGATTCAAATTGCACGCAATATTGTTCAAAACCTAAATATCGAACCGAAAGCATTAAAGACCGAAATTGAAGAACCACTTTATAGTGCTGAAGAACTTTATGGTGTCATTCCGAGTGACTCACGCAAACCCTTTGACATCCGTGAAGTGATTGCACGTATCGTGGATGGTTCAAGACTTGATGAATTTAAGGCTCGTTTTGGTACAACCTTAATTACAGGTTTTGCATCTATCTACGGCATGAAGGTCGGAATCATTGCCAATAACGGAATTTTATTTTCAGAGTCTGCTCAGAAAGGTGCGCATTTCATTGAACTGTGTACGCAACGCAATATTCCACTGCTCTTTATCCAAAATATCACCGGTTTCATGGTCGGTCGCCAATATGAAAATGAAGGTATTGCCAAAAATGGAGCCAAATTGGTCATGGCAGTAGCTACCGCAAATGTTCCTAAAATCACCTTGGTGGTCGGTGGTTCTTTTGGTGCAGGCAACTATGGAATGTGCGGTCGAGCATATTCTCCTCGCTTCTTATGGACTTGGCCGAATTCACGTATTTCCGTGATGGGCGGTGAACAAGCTGCTAGTGTTCTCTCCACGATTAAGCGTGATCAAATTGAGCAACGTGGTGAAACTTGGTCAGCTGAAGAAGAAGATCAATTCAAACAACCTTATCGTGATCAATTTGAAAAGCAAGGACACCCTTATTATGCATCTGCACGGTTGTGGGATGACGGTGTGATTGATCCAGCAGAATCACGTCATGTCTTAGGTCTGAGTTTGGCTGCTGCATTGAATGCACCAATTGAACCAACTCAGTTCGGCGTGTTCCGCATGTAAGGAGAAAATGACATGAGTTATGAATTTTTACAGCTTGAAATTGAACGCCAAGTTGCGACCGTTTGGATTAATCGTGCTGAATTACACAATGCATTCAATACACAAGTGATAGAAGAGCTGAATCACTGTTTCACAACTTTAAATGCTAATGATGACGTTCGTGTTGTCGTTTTGGCAGGTCGTGGTAAAAGCTTTTCTGCAGGTGCGGACCTCAATTGGATGAAACAAGCAGGTCAAGCATCAAAAGTGGAAAATGAAGAGGATGCTTTGAAACTTGCCAAAATGTTACAAAGTTTAGCCACGCTGAAACAACCGACTATTGCACGTGTCCATGGTATTGCATTTGGCGGCGGCATGGGGCTTGCTTCAGCATGCGATATTTGTGTGGCTTCCACTGATGCTAAGTTTGCCACTTCAGAAGTGAGATTAGGTTTAGCACCTTCAACGATTAGTCCATACGTGATCCGTGCCATCGGTGCTCGTCAAGCATCTCGATATTTTCTCACGGCTGAACGTATTTCTGCAGAACAAGCAAAGCATATTGGTCTCGTCCATGAAGTTTGTCAGCCAGAACAGTTGGATGCCACCGTATCGGAAATCATTGATGCAATTTTGCTTGGAGGCCCTGAAGCTCAAGCTGCATCAAAGTCTTTGATTCGTTTAGTTGATCATCAAGAAGTCACAGAAGATTTACTGATTCAAACCGCTCAACACATTGCGCACGTACGTCAAGGTGATGAAGCCAAAAATGGCTTAACTGCTTTTTTAAATAAACAAAGCCCAGCATGGATTCAAGCAACGGCAGAACAATAAAAAGGGATTCTATATGTTTAAAAAAATTCTCATTGCAAACCGTGGCGAAATTGCATGTCGTGTGATTCGTAGTGCACAAAAATTAGGTATCGCAACGGTTGCAATTTACTCAGATGCAGATACCCAAGCGCAGCATGTCAAATTAGCGGATGAAGCTATTTATATTGGTGAATCCCCTGCTGCACAAAGTTATTTACAAGCAGATCGTATTATTCAAGCTGCACTTAAAACAGGGGCTGAAGCCATCCATCCAGGTTATGGTTTCCTATCTGAAAATGATCAATTTGCGGAAGCCTGTGAAAAAAACAATATTACTTTTATAGGGCCTCCAGTGGCTGCCATCTTAGCCATGGGTTTAAAAGCAACGTCTAAAGCATTGATGGAAAAAGCAGGTGTACCACTCACACCTGGGTATCATGGCAGCAATCAAGATGCTGATTTCTTAAAACAACAAGCTGATCAGATTGGCTATCCTGTACTGATTAAAGCCAGTGCAGGTGGTGGTGGTAAAGGCATGCGCTTAGTTGAGCGTGCTGAAGACTTTCTTCCTGCACTGAACTCATGCAAAAGTGAAGCGAAATCAAGCTTTGGCAATGATGACGTTCTAATTGAACGTTATGTTGTCAATCCTCGTCATATTGAAGTGCAAGTTTTTGGTGACAAACATGGCAATTATGTTCACCTCTTTGAACGTGATTGCTCTGTGCAGCGCCGTCACCAAAAAGTCCTAGAGGAAGCCCCAGCCCCTAAAATGGCCGAAGTTAAACTCGAAGCGATGCGTGAAGCTGCGATTAATGCTGCCCGAGCAGTAGACTATGTCGGTGCTGGAACGGTTGAGTTCATTGTTGAACAAGATGGTACAGCTTACTTCATGGAAATGAACACTCGCCTACAAGTTGAACACCCTGTGACGGAAATGATCACAGGACAAGATTTGGTTGAATGGCAATTACGTGTTGCTTATGGTGAACGTTTGCCAAAACAACAGTCTGAATTAAAAATTCATGGCCATGCACTTGAAGCTCGTGTTTATGCAGAAGAGCCAGAGAAAGGATTTCTCCCAGCAATTGGAAAAATTAATTATCTTCATTATCCGCCTCAAAATGAATGTGTCCGTGTTGATAGTGGCATTGTGCAAGGTGATGAGATCACAACGTTCTATGATCCAATGATTGCTAAACTCATCGTATGGGGAGAAAATCGTGAAGCAGCACTCGTCCAAATGCATCATGCTTTGAGCCACTTTCATGTCGAAGGCTTAGGCAACAATATTGCATTTTTAGATCGCTTAGTGGCATGTGACTCTTTCAAAAATGCCAACCTAGATACTAATTTAATTCAGCGCGAAGATGAGTTCCTATTTAAAACCACTACTCCTTCTTCGTCTGAAACAATTGTCACAGCAGCATTTATTGAACTGCATTCTCAGTTAAATGAATCCAAGCGTACAAGCCATCCAGTTTGGAAAGCAAAACCCCTGTGGAGAAGTAATGTTGATGCGCGTACACCGATAAAACTTGAACATCTCGGACAAACGTATCAAGTTGAATTTATCTCAACTTCACAAGGGTTCGAAGCACAGCTTGATGGCGAAAGCTACGCTATCTCAGGTCAGTTGCTCAATGAAAATCTCATGGCGATCTATACCTCTTTCGGTCAAGAGAAAATCAGTTTTAAAAAAACCAATGATGCGGTCACCCTATTTAAAAATGGGCAGACTTTTAAATTTGAACTCATCAAACCTAATTTTAATACAAATGATCAATCTTCATCTGACTCAAATCTAAAAGCACCAATGCCGGGTGCAGTGACACAAGTATTTGTTTCAGCAAATCAACGTGTAAAAAAAGATGAAGTGTTATTAACGTTAGAGGCAATGAAAATGGAATACGCTATACGTGCACCATTTGATGGTGTCGTTGTCGCAGCTTATTTCCAACAAGGTGATCAAGTGAAAGCTGGTGATGAGCTGGTTGAGTTTCAAGCTGCTGAGGAGAATGCGGCATGATGAAAACAACCAATAAAACCACACCAAATCACGATAATTTTGTGAAAATCGTTGAAGTTGGACCTCGTGACGGTCTTCAGAATGAAAAAACACCCTTAACATTCGAAGACAGACGCAATCTTATTCTTGATTTGATGAAAACTGGTTTGAAGAATATCGAAGTCGGTTCTTGTGTATCTGCAAAGTGGGTACCTCAAATGGCAGAAAGTGATCAACTCTATGCTAGCCTACCACATGATGAAGATATCCAGTTCAGCTTACTGACACCAAACCTTAAGGGATTCGAGTCAGCTTTAGCTGTAGGCTGTAAAGAAGTTGCGGTTTTCACCGCTGCTTCTGAAAGCTTCACTCAAAAGAATATAAATTGTTCAATTGAGGAAAGTTTTGAGAAGTTTGCTGATGTATTACAGTTTGCTCAACAACATGATATTAAAGTACGCGGATACGTTTCATGTATCGTCGACTGCCCCTATGAAGGTCCAATTGATCCATCTAAGGTTGCTGAAGTCAGTGCAAAGTTAATTGATCTAGGTTGCTACGAAGTATCCTTGGGTGAAACCATCGGCACAGCTACACCTGATCGTGTTTCCAAAGTTTGGAATGCATGTTTGGAACGAATTGAACCACAACTTTTAGCTGGTCATTTTCACAATACCTACGGCATGGCAATTGCCAATATCTATCAATCACTGACACAAGGCATCCGCATATTTGACTCATCGATTGCAGGACTTGGCGGTTGTCCTTATGCCAAAGGTGCTTCGGGTAATGTATCCACTGAAGACTTATTTTATCTTTTGTCCAATATGGGCTATGAAACTGGCATTAACCTAGATGCCCTGATGCTTGCGAGTCGTAACATTAGTCAAGTTTTGCAACGAAACAATCCATCTAACTATGCCAATGCGTATTGGCAAAAAAAATGTGCTTAGTACGTATCAGCATTATGAAATGATGAAGATCGGAAGCTGATTCAGGATGAACAAAATAAAAATACAATGAGGTGTTCAATGACGAACAAAGTGTATGAAAGTGCTGAAAGTGCACTGAACGATATCATTCAAGATGGTCAAACCTTAGCTGTTGGTGGTTTTGGCTTATGTGGTATTCCTGAGGCTTTGATTGCAGCCCTGAAACAAACAGGAGCTAAAGAGCTGACTTGTATTTCAAACAATGCAGGTGTAGATGGTTTTGGTTTGGGATTACTACTCGAAACAAAACAAATTAAAAAAATGATCTCGTCCTATGTCGGAGAAAATAAAGAATTTGAGCGACAATACTTAAATGGTGAACTTGAAGTCGAGCTAACCCCTCAAGGCACTTTGGCTGAAAAACTCCGTGCTGGTGGAGCTGGGATTCCTGCATTTTTTACCCAAACAGGCGTAGGTACGTTGATTGCAGAAGGTAAAGAAGTACGTGAGTTCAATGGTAAAGAATATATTTTAGAACCCTCTTTAACTGCAGATGTCGCTTTGGTCAAAGCGTATAAAGCAGATAAGGCAGGTAACCTAATCTTTAGGAAAACAGCTCAAAATTTTAATCCCGTTTGTGCGATGGCTGGGAAAATCACAGTCGCTGAAGTTGAGGAAATTGTAGAGATCGGTGAGCTCGATCCCGATTCGATACATTTGCCCGGCATTTATGTAAATCGTATCGTTCTTAACACTACACCAGAAAAAAGAATCGAACAAATGACCTTAAAGGCGGAGGCATAAGTTATGGCATGGACGCGTAATGAAATGGCACAACGAGCTGCCTTGGAACTCGAAGATGGATTTTATGTCAATTTAGGGATTGGATTGCCTACATTGGTTGCGAACTATATTCCTGAAAATATCAATGTTTGGCTCCAATCTGAAAATGGTTTGCTGGGAATTGGCGAATTTCCAACAAAAGAAACCGTAGATGCTGACCTGATTAATGCGGGTAAGCAAACTGTTACGGCGCGAGCAGGCGCTGCATTTTTTTCCAGTGCTGATTCATTTGCCATGATCCGTGGTGGGCACGTGAATATAGCTATACTTGGCGCTATGGAAGTCTCTGAGCAAGGTGATCTTGCGAATTGGATGATTCCAGGGAAAAAAGTCAAAGGTATGGGTGGAGCAATGGATTTGGTGGCTGGCGTACAAAAAGTCGTCGTGCTAATGGAACATTGTGCCAAAGATGGCACCCCAAAAATTGTTCCGCAATGTTCACTGCCCCTTACAGGTAAAGCAGTCGTTCATCGCGTGATTACAGATCTAGGGGTTTTGGATATCACGCCTCAAGGGGTAAAACTGATAGAACTGGCTCATGACGTCAACTTTGATGAGATACAGAAAGTGACTGGAGTTCCCCTAATTCAATCGCAATAAGATCGCTAAAAAAACCACGCCTAAGCGTGGTTTTTTTATTTAGAAAGCATTCATTAAAGAAACGCCAATACCCGCATAGGTAGCACGATGATTATAATCAATCAAACTCTCACCATACCCATCGAATAATTGAAAATGACCTCTAAGTTTGCCACTGATTGGAAATGCCCAATCAAATTGAACAGCTCCTCGAGAATCATCCCCACCCTTAAGTGAATGTCTTAACATCAAACTAAAATCATGATCATTCCAACGGTAAAAAGTCGTTAAATCACCACGACCAATATAGTTTTTAATGTCAGGATTGTTATCATCATTGAAATCTTCTTCGATTCGATACCAAGGTCGAATCATCATAGCGAAATTATCACGCTCAAATCCTAAGTTCAGCATCACACGGTTCCAACTACGTGATAAAGGATCCGAACGTCCATTTGATTGATGATTCAGCGTTAAACCGAGTAAGCGACCATTTAAACCTAAAAATTCATAGTTGGTTCTAAACACAATACTTGCTTCAGGTTCATAATTCGTTTCACGAAATGGTCGTGATTCTTCAGAGTTGTAAACCTGCCAACGAGAGGACTGGGTATAACCCAACCAAATATCGCCATTATTCCCGATTAAGTTTTCAACAGCTTTAGTTTTGAGTGAAATTTGAAACTTGGACTCTAAAGACTTTAAATTTTGATCATCTTCTACGGTATTTTGAGGATTTGGGCTCGATGGAAATTCGTTCTTATCAGATGTCCAAAATGCAGGAAGTAAATAGACAGGTTGATGTGCGCGTATATTCCATGTACCTAATTTACTGTCTTCAGCCAATTCCCATCGTTTATCAAGCAACGATGAATTCGGTGTAATTACAGGACCTTCCACCGAAAACAAGTTTTCAACTTTTTGTTCGATTTTAGACTTTAAATCCTGTGGTTCAACCTGCGGTGCTGGTATTTCACGCGCAGCCTGACGCTCAGAAACATAAGCAGGTTGCTCAAGTTCAGGGGCTTTGAACAATGCATCATAACAGGCTAAACGCTCTGCATTTGAATCAAGTGCAACGCACGCTTGTGGTGACGCTGGATTCGCTGGTACCACATCTGTTGCCCAAACTGTCTGTATAGGCAAACACATAAACGACGACACACCCAACCATATTGGTGAACGTTTTATTCTATTTCGCATTGGCTAAGCCCCATTTTTAATTTTAATTCACTTGTTTTATTGAAAACCCAAGTTCTGCAAGTTGCTCTTTTTTAGCCATTGGTGCTACAACAGCCTTCGTTGGTTTTTGATTCACTAAATACGTTTCTGCTACACGCTTTAGATCATCTAACGTTACATTGAGCAAACGCTCTCGTAAAGTTTTTCTGAATTGAGGCGTGCGTCCATGCAATAATGCATAACATGCAGTAATTGCTTCACCTGCTGGAGAACCTGGCTTATCCATGCTCGATACAAGACCCAGAATCGCCTCTTCAAGTTGGTGTGGTTTTTGTTCAGTATTCAATAACCAATCAATACTTGCTTCAAAATCTTGGAAAGTTTCTGCTAAACGTGGATCACGATAACTATAGAATCTAAATGCACAAGCATTGCCATCATAGCTTGCACCACCACCATAAGCGCCTCCTTTTTCACGGATTGCACTGTGTAGGAAACCATTTCGTAGATAAGCCGCAAGCACCATTAACGGTGCTGCATCCGGATGAGAAACTTCAACTGCTGGATAAGCAGAAGCACAGAATTGGACATTGGATTGAATCAGCCATGCTTCATCATTTTGTGTTTGTTCAAAATTAACTTCAGCAAGACGCACTGGTTCACGATTCACTTCAAGTTTATCCCAAACATTTTGAATTTCTTCAATTAAACGTTCAGACTGCTGCTCTTCACAGACCAGTAGAAACTGTTTAGGCGCGAGTAACAACAAACGGTGAATATTTTGCAACTCTTGAATGAGGTGCGCATAAGCTTGCTCATCTGTTTCGATGCTTTGAACAAGCTCGCTCAACCAATTAAGCGCACCTAAGCCAGTATTATTATAATCACGTAATGCCAATGCACTCATATTACGAGAAGCGATCTGCATGGCATAGCTATGTCCAGAACCAGACAAACGGGATGCCCAACGCGTCTTACGTTGTTGTAAGAGTTCAATAATACGATCCTTTTCATCAAAACGTAGTTTTTCAAATGCCAATTTTAACAATTGAATCGTATCTAGTTTGTGGGCAAGCGATTTGGTTGTCAGCGTTAAAAATGCGCTAATTTTACCTTTATCATCAACTTTACTACGTAGAGATGCCCCCATACCAAGGCCACCACTTACCGCTGTTTGTAATTGCTGTAATTCTAAATAATTATATTGACCTGCACCGACCTCGCCCATGAGCACGGAGAGTAAGTTAAAATATGGTGATTTCACGACTTGATCAGGAATTTGAATAATCACTTGTTGGTAATAAATTCCATTAGTACCAGCATGGTATAAGTTCAAAGGTGTATCTAAGTTATTAGAAATGATTTCTCGCAATTGACCTTGAACGACTGGAAGCTCAGCGGGTATATCTTCTAGACCAACTTTCGGCAATAAATCTAAGTTGTCAGGAGTCGCCTGTCTTTCATTTAATGCCTCAGTTTGGCGTACAATTTCCGCTTTTTCGGCATCTGTTAAGCGTGCGCCTATATCAGCTAAACGCTGTTTTTCTGCTTCAGCCTCTAATTTCGACTTATTCGCATCTGGTACAAGCGTCATCTGTACACGATGCGGATTATCAATCAAATGGGTCTTAATCAGATTAGGCAACCACATCGGGTCTTTCAACTGCTCTTTCACTTGCTCAATGGTCGAATCTACGTCCCAAACATGTATTGGATCATTATGATGAATTGCACTGCTTAAACCATTGAGGATGAGGCTTAGACCATAAGGCGTGCCATCTCCACCAATTTCTCGTTGGTGTAATTCAATTTGATGCAAAATCGCATCAACCAATGACTGATCTACAGGCTTCGAGGCAACCTCGTTCAGCACATTCAACACACCGTTTTTGAATGTTTCTGCATGTTCAGGATTTGAACCTTGAATACCGCAGTAGAAAGTCATTTCATAGTTAGAATCATCAAGACCTAAAATTGGTCCTGTAGATTGAGCATAACCACACGTTTCTAAATAGTGACGTAATGGTGAAGCAGAATCTTCCAATAAGATCCCTTCAGCCAAACGTAAGCCTAAACGAAGTTGAATATCACTAGATTCAGGAAGTAACCATGCCAGTACATGGTAGGTTTTATCTTTCAAATCTTCAGCATCTACCGCGTAAGTCTCTGTCACCTCAATAGGTGCTTCTAGACGCTGTTCTGGTGTCGAATATAAGGTTTGACCTTTCTTAAACTTAGATAACGCTAAAGTTTCAAACTGCTCTTGTAACTCATAGGCAGATTGATTACCAAAAGTCATGAAAATAGCATTACTTGGATGGTAATGTGACTTATAGAAACTGACTAACTCTTCGTAAGTTAAATCAGGAATATCCTTCGGATCACCACCTGAATTATAGTGGTAAGTCGTTTTAGGGAATAAATGATGAGCAAGTTGGTGATATAACTGATCTGAAGGTGAACTCATTGCACCTTTCATTTCATTAAAAACCACACCCTTGTAAACAGGCTCACCATTCTCCAACTCAATTCGGATACCTTCTTGAGCGAAATCCAAAGGGTTTAAATTGGCTGCAAATGCTGCATCCAAATAGACGGAAAGTAAGTTTTGGAAATCTTTTTTATTCTGTGTCGCAAATGGATAAGCTGTCCAATCGGCAGCTGTAAATGCGTTCATAAACGTATTTAGAGAACGACGAATCATTAAAAAGAATGGATCACGTACAGGAAATTTTTCAGAACCACATAATGCAGTATGCTCAAGAATGTGTGCTTCGCCTTTTGAATCCATCGGTTGTGTACGGAAAGCAACTAAAAAAACATTTTCATCATGTTCAGTTGCTAGATGAAAATGCACAGCGTCAGTTTCTTTATGACGGTATTCTGAAACTAATATATCGAGTGCGGCTACATGATGTTGACGTACCAACTGAAACGCGGGATGAACGGTGTTTTGAATGGTTTCAGTAACATCTACGGTCATGTGTGCTCCTTAATTTACATAAATTTTAACAAAGATCATTATACTGATAGTTCAATACAATTCATCATTTATACAACAAACTCCAACTATTTTCCGAGTAAAATAGTCAGATTAAAACTAAATCAATAAAACTATATCTGAATTAAATGATTCATTTCGATTAAATGTGGGTTAAAGCTTGAAAATCAAGCTATACGCTACTGAATTCAATCGCATTGGTGTAAAATCGTTTTCTTTTTTCGTGATGTGAATTTAGACATGGCTAAAGTTGACCTTTTTGCGATTGGCAATGCCCTCATTGACCAAGAATTCAAAGTATCTGATGAATTTCTTTTAGAGCAAAATTTGCAAAAAGGTACTATGCAGCTTACAGATGGGGAAACTCAAGCCCGTCTATTTCAAAACTTAAAAAATTCTCAAGAATATAAAGGTCAAGCCTCTGGGGGATCTGCAGCTAACTCAACAGTGGCTTTTAGTGCCTTAGGTGGTCAAGCGTTTTATGGATGCCGTGTCGGCAATGATGATCTTGGAGCGTTGTACTTAAAAGGTCTAAATGATGCAGGAATACAAACCTCTGAACGTTCGATCAGTGAAGGCGTAACTGGGACTTGCATGGTTTTGGTCAGTCCTGATTCAGAACGTACCATGCATACTTTCTTAGGTATTACAGCTGAACTCAGTAATGAACAAATTGATTTTGAAGCGCTAAAAACCGCTAAATGGTTATATATAGAGGGTTACCTTTCTACGAGTGATACGGCACGAGCTGCCGTGAAGCAAGCGCGTGCAATTGCGAAAGCAAATAATGTTAAAATTGCGTTAACGCTCTCTGATCCTGCTATGGTGCAGTACGCGCGTACAGGCTTGGACGAATTATTAGATGATGGTGTAGATGTTCTATTCTGTAATGAACAAGAAGCATTGATGTATACACAAACTGATGACTTAAAAAATGCTCTTGCTGCACTTAAAAAATTAAGCTCTACCGTCATTATTACGCTTGGAGCAGATGGCGCTCTTGTAGCAACGGAATCAACTGAACTTCAAGTGAAAGGACGTAAAGTTGTTGCTTTAGACACGAACGGTGCTGGTGATGCTTTCTCTGGTGCATTTTTATATGCATTAAATGCTGGTAAAGATTTACAAACAGCGACTGAATTGGCTATTTTAATCTCAAGCCAAGTGGTTGCTCAATTTGGTCCACGTTTAGACGTAGCTGATTACGCTAAACTTCTTAAAGAATTTCAAATAGAAGTCGCATAAAATGAATAAAATTTGCATGACTGAAGACATTCCTGAAAGAGAATCTCGATCTTTTGAAACTGAAAATGGTGACAACATTTTCATTACGCAACGAGATGGTTGCTTCTATGCGTATCAAAATGTATGCCCACATTTGCAAGTTGAGCTCGAGTTTCTTGAAAATCAATTCTTAGATCGTGATCAAGAGTTCATTGAATGCTCTACTCATGGTGCTTTATTTGATGTAGAAACTGGTGTGTGCATTTCAGGCCCATGCCAAGGTGAATCTTTAGAAAAAGTCGAGATTAAAGTTCATTCTGATGGTGGAATTTACTTAGAATCTTAAGTCATGAGGTGAAGGACATGCTGGCATTTTTAATGGAAATTGATTTAATGCCATTTCATATGTGCGTGTTTGCATTGCTAATGCTCAGCATGGCTGAAACCTTAGGCTATTTTGTTGGCTTAAGACCTAGTCAATTTATAAAAAAATTAACACCTTATTGGCTTATTCGCCTTCCTTTGCTTCAAGTTAAATTTTCCAAAGTTCTCATTCTTGTTTTTTTTCTGATCAATTTTAGTTTTGCTGGATATTTTCTTCAGCTCATTGTATTTGCAAGCCAGAAAACCTTTCTAGCTTGGTACTATGTTTTATTACCCGCTTTAATTATCGCAATCTTCTTTACGGTATTTATGATTCATTGTTTGGATCAAGTAATCAAACCCAAATACAAATCAGAGCACTCAAATTTGCTTGGTCGACTAGCAACTGTTTCTAGTGGTAATGCACGACCTGGTTTCTCTGCTCAAGCACGCGTTCGCGATGAATTCGGTCAATTACATTATGTACAAGTTGAACCAGAGTTTGGGGAACTTGAATTTCAATCTCAAATCCTCCTGATCCGTGCAAAAAGATCTCATTTTATTGCTAAAAAAATTGCAAAAACAAATCAACTTTTCAATGTTGATCAGCATTAATTAGGTATTACCCCCACTTCAATTATATGCATTTGATTTGAAAATAGTTCATTCAAGGTATTTTTGACGCCTATTAAATTTAAATCCAATCAACTCAACGATTATATAAAATTAATAAAATCTTTATAACCAACTATTTTAATCAGATTTAAAACCAACCAATTTAATAAGCTTTAAAACAACAATCCTATTATTTTAGTTGGAATTAAAATATTAATACCAAGCAATTTAGTCTATTTTATTTTTAAATATAACCATTTTAGTAGGATTTAATTTTATTAAAAATAAAAATTATAAATAACTGTTTTTATTATATTTTTTATATTAAAAATATTTATGACTATAAAGTATTTATTTTAAATAAAAAAAAGATAATAATAATTAAAATAGATTCAAATAATGCATTTAAATATGATGATTAAACCTTCAAGTTTAAATAAAAATTTAATCAAAGAGATTACTCTGATTCTTATTATCAAAGTAATCATTCTTATCGTGATTAAAAATATCTGGTTTGATGCACCTACCATTCCCAAAAACTTTGACCATCAAGTCGCTGAACGAATTACGGGCAGCGAACTTAAAATGAAGGAGACACGTTGATGATTTCTGAAAGCGTGGTCGATCTATCGCGGTTTCAATTTGCAATGACCGCAATGTATCACTTTATATTTGTACCCCTCACTCTAGGTTTGGCATTTATCCTTGCCATCATGGAAACCACCTATGTCATTACAGGCAAAGAGATTTACCGAGACATGACCAAGTTTTGGGGTAAGTTATTCGGGATCAACTTTGCTTTAGGGGTAACCACTGGACTAACGATGGAATTCCAGTTTGGTACAAACTGGGCTTACTACTCACATTATGTAGGTGACATTTTTGGTGCACCATTAGCAATCGAAGGATTAATGGCCTTCTTTTTAGAATCTACTTTTATTGGTTTATTCTTTTTCGGCTGGGAACGTCTTTCTAAAGTCCAACATTTATGTGTGACATGGTTAGTGGCTTTAGGCTCTAATATGTCAGCACTTTGGATCTTGGTTGCAAATGGTTGGATGCAAAACCCTGTCGGTGCCGCATTTAACTATGAAACCATGCGTATGGAACTGGTAGATTTTGCCGCACTAATCTTTAACCCAGTGGCACAAGTTAAATTTGTCCATACTGTTTCTGCGGGTTACGTGACTGGTGCAATTTTTGTATTGGCAATTTCAAGTTATTACCTACTTAAAAAACGTGATTTGGCCTTTGCCCGTCGTTCATTTGCCATTGCTGCTATTTTCGGTCTTGCTTCGACATTATCCGTAATTTTACTGGGTGATGAATCAGGATATGAATTAGGTGATGTTCAGAAAACCAAACTCGCTGCAATTGAAGCAGAATGGGATACACATCCAGCACCAGCTGCATTCACATTATTTGGTATCCCCAATCCCGAGACGCAAACAACAGACTATGCTGTGAAAATTCCATATGTCATGGGTTTAATTGCGACTCGCTCTACAACTGAACAAGTCACAGGGATCAAAGATTTAATCGCACAACATGAGCAACGTATCCGTAATGGTATGGTCGCTTATGCACAGCTTGAACAACTTCGTGCTGGAGATCAATCACCAGAACTCAAAGCTGCATTTGACGAGACTCAAAAAGATTTGGGTTATGGTCTATTGTTGAAGAAATACACACCAACTGTGGTTGATGCTACTGAACAACAAATTAAATCTGCAGCTTTAGATACTATCCCTCATGTTCCAAGTTTATTTTGGGCATTTAGAGCGATGGTGGCGTCAGGTTTCTTAATGCTCTTGTTGTTCATTCTTGCAACGTATGCCGTCATGAAACGTAATGCTGAAAATAAAACTTGGTTGCTCAAGTTTGCACTGATCGCCCTTCCACTTCCATGGATTGCAGCTCAAACAGGTTGGTACGTTGCTGAAGTTGGTCGTCAACCATGGACTATTGGTGAAGTTTTACCAACACACCTATCTGCATCAAGTATTAGTTCAGCGGATGTATGGGGTTCAATTTTAGCACTCGCTGCTTTCTATACAGTGCTGCTCATCATAGAAATGTATTTAATGGTCAAGTTCTCAAGACTAGGACCAAGCTCTTTACATACTGGAAAGTATCATTTCGAAAAACTAGCAGCAGCCAATAAGTCAACTGAGGAGATTTAACATGATTGAATATGAACTTCTCAAAATCATTTGGTGGGTATTGGTCGGCGTCCTCCTTATTGGGTTTGCTTTGACTGATGGATTTGATATGGGCTCTATGGCACTGATGCCGTTCGTCGGTAAAGACGATGAAGAGCGTCGTGCTGCTATCAACACCATTGCACCACATTGGGATGGAAACCAAGTTTGGTTTATTACGGCGGGTGGTGCACTTTTCGCAGCTTGGCCAATGGTATATGCAACAGCTTTCTCGGGTATGTACTGGGCGCTGTTACTCGTATTATTTGCTTTATTCCTTAGACCTGTTGGTTTTGACTATCGCTCTAAGCTCGAAAATACTAAATGGCGTAATGCTTGGGATTGGGGCTTATGTATTGGCGGCGCAGTACCAGCACTCGTTTTTGGTGTTGCATTTGGCAATATGTTCCTTGGCATCCCCTTTACACTTGATGAAACTGTTCGTTCAACTTACACAGGAAGCTTCTTTGCACTTTTAAATCCATTTGCCTTGGTCTGTGGATTGGTCAGTTTGACGATGCTTGCTGCGCATGGTGGTGCATGGTTAATGCTACGCACTGAAGGTGCATTAAGAACACGCTCTGCTCAAGCTACACGATATATGGGTATTCTTTTTCTCATCTGTTTTCTCGGTGCTGGTGCATGGTTGTATTTCGGCAATATCGAAGGCTACACGCTTGTAACACCTTATGATACGAATGGTGTAGCTAATCCACTTGCTAAAGAAGTACTCACTAATGCCAATCATGGCTGGATGAACAATTATTCTATTTATCCAATCACAATATTGGCACCGGTAATGGCGATTATCGGAGGAATAATTGTGGTTTTAGCATCGTCTAAAAATAAAGCGGGACTTAGTTTTCTGGGTACATCGTTCGCTGTGATTGGCACAATTCTCACTGCTGGTTTTGCCCTATTCCCATTCCTGATGCCATCTAGTATTCATCCAAACATTAGCTTGACGATGTGGGATGCAGTATCTAGCCAAATGACGCTTTCAGTAATGACTGTTGCTGCATGTATTTTTGTTCCACTGATCTTGGCATACACCACTTGGTGTTACTACAAAATGTGGGGTGTGATCACCAAGAAACATATTCAAGACCACACGCATAGTCTGTATTAAAACCGAATCACTGTTAGGAGATAATTATGTGGTACTTCGCATGGATAC
Organism: Acinetobacter sp. ANC_7635; assembly: GCF_056779945.1. Lineage (NCBI taxonomy): Bacteria > Pseudomonadati > Pseudomonadota > Gammaproteobacteria > Moraxellales > Moraxellaceae > Acinetobacter > Acinetobacter sp. ANC_7635. The sequence goes on from NZ_JBWYIS010000015.1 coordinate 30,905, forward strand.
TAGGTGTGTTAATGGCATGTTTCGCGAGTGTACTTGCAGCCATTTACATGGAACAACATCAAGACTTAGATGGTGAATGAAATGAGTGAGCTTGCAATGTCAAATTCTGAAAAACGTAAATACTCATTCGCAATGATCATTTCATTTCTGATGGCATTGCCTCTCGCTACCATATTACTCATCCACCCAAGTCTGATGTTGGATGCAAGTGGTAATTACAGTCATCGTGCCATGATGCTGATTATGATTGGAATATCTGGTGGATTTATCCATGGCGTAGGGTTTATACCACGTTATTGGATATGGAAGTATTTATTTAGTCCATTTGTAGCATGGCCATTGATGATTTATGGTTACTATACTTGGCTGTTCACTTAATTTATAAAAAAGCCCTCTATGAGGGCTTTTTTATATCTGTTTATGAAATATTAAATGTTTTATTGCGTTGCAAGCCAAGTCATAAATTTTTGACGTTCCTGCTTTGAAGAATTTTTCCATACTTCAATCAACGTCTGACCAACATGAGTATTTGAATTTGTATTTTTAATGTCAGCTTGTTCCACTGTTTGAGTATTTATTGATGATGAACTTGACTTAGTCATTGGGCTAACTTGTGGATCATTATGCAATATCTGATTGATCGTACCGCCTAGCAAACTTTGCGAGGTCATTTGAACAATCAGATTATTTGAAATGAGTTGATTATTTTGATTATAAATTGCCAATTGAGGATTTTTGGCGAATGTTTTTGCTTGGTCCAAATCTCGTGGTGGATGAATTAAATCCAATTTGTATGACTTATTATCCTCTAGGGCTGGCAATTTCAAAGTAAGAATATCCGACTTTACGATCTCATGATTATTTAAAGGTAGTTCAAAGTATTGATTATATCGAACATTCACCAAAGGTTGATTCACATCAATTTGGTATTGTTTTTTTGATTTAAATAGTCCTGATTTAACCTCTTGATTATTCAATGAAATTACGACCAGTTCCTCTGGAACCACCAAGGTCGCCGCTGCAAAAATTTGACTGCTCAAACCCGTAAATATCAATGCAGACGCAATTTTTAATTTCATAAATAACTCAATATTAGATTGTTAGATATGACTACTATGCTACCAAGCGATGACAATTTAATGACAGAACTCGTCATAAAAAAAGGCACCAAAGTGCCTTTATATGATTTGGATTAATTAAAAGTTTTAAAACGAATCTCGTCATCAATAAACGTTTTATCTCCAGCAGGCGCTTCGATTGAACCGAGCACAAGCTGAGCACGAAGTTTCCAAGAAGCTGGAATTTCAAATGTTGAAGCCACTTCTTCATCCACAATTGGATTGTAATGTTGTAATGATGCTCCAATATTTTTTTCTGACAATGCAGTCCAAACCGCAAATTGAGCAATAGCTGTTGAATGTTCAGACCAGATTGGGAAATTCTCAGCATAAAGTGGGAATTGCTCTTGTAAACCTTTCACCGTATCTTGATCTTCATAAAACAATACAGTTGCATGACCCGCTTTAAAGCTATTGATCTTATTTTGAGTTCCCTCAAATGCTTCTGCAGGAACAATTTTACGTAAAGTTTCTAAAACGATATTCCAAAATTTGTCATGTGACTCACCAAAAAGTGTTACAACACGTGATGTCTGTGAGTTAAATGACGATGGACTTTGACGTACCGCTTCTTTAATGGTTTCTTCAATCTGAGTATTGTCTAAAGAAACATTCTTACCAATTGCATAGATGGTACGGCGATTTTTAATTTGATTTAGAAAAGACATAACTTATTCCTTATTTTTAACATTCATTGTGTGCTAACGATGATGCTATCTTATTCATATTACGAAACCTTTTCAGCCTTATCTTTATAACAAAGTGTTCTATTTTTGGAACAAATTGCGTATTTAATGTATTGAGTCAAAAAATTCGGCTTTCTCAAATTTGAATAACTTTATGAATTTTAAGTATTTATAAAAAAAGCTCCGTATAAGGAGCTTTTTAAATTAACCCAAGAATAATTATTTTTCGTTATCGAATAATGCAGCGACAAATGATTTTGCTGAGAACGGTCTCAAATCATCAATCTTTTCACCTACACCAATAAATCGGATTGGCACATGTGTACGGCTCGCAATGTTAAATAGCACACCGCCCTTTGCAGTACCATCCAATTTGGTAATAGTAAGACCCGTTAAACCTACAGCTTCATCAAACATTTCAACTTGGTTAATCGCGTTCTGCCCTGTGCCAGCATCCACAACAAGCATCACTTCGTGCGGTGCAGTCGCATCAATTTTCTGCATAACACGTTTTACTTTTTTGAGCTCTTCCATCAAGTGACCTTTGTTATGCAAACGCCCTGCGGTATCTGCAATCAATACATCGATCCCTTTCGCTCGTGCACTTTCAAAAGCATCAAAAATTACAGAAGCACTGTCTGCACCATGACCTTGTGCAACGACATGAATATCGTTACGTTCACCCCAAATTTGTAGCTGTTCAGTCGCCGCAGCACGGAAAGTATCGCCTGCCGCGAGCATGACTTTTTTACCTTCACCTTGCAATCGTTTTGCGAGTTTACCAATCGTGGTTGTCTTACCTACACCATTTACACCCACAACCAAAATCACATAGGGATTTTTATTCGGATCGATATGTAACGGTTTGACACGTGGTGCTAATAAAGCAACTAATTCTTCTTGAAGAGCTTTATAGAGAGAATGAGAGTAGATCAAATCGCCACGCGCAGTTCTTTCAGTCAAATTGGCAATAATTGTTTTCGTCGCCTCTACCCCAATATCTGCGACCAATAATTGCTCTTCAACTTCTTCGAGCAGCTCATCATCAATCTCTTTACCACCGACTAGAATATTCATCATTCCATCAGCTAAATTTTTACGAGATTTTGATAAGCCTTCTTTCATACGACTGAAGAAACCACCTTTCGGTTTTGTTTCTTCAACGGCCGGCACCGTTTCCAGCTTTTCTACTTCATTGTTTTCGATAATAGGCACATTAACGGCCGGGAGGCTCGGTAAGGTGACATCGTCATCACCAATATCCGCATCAATCAAGAATTTATTTTGCTGTTCTTGCATGCCGATTCCTTGAAAAGCATTGCGATTAAAAGAATGGAGTTTAGCATAGATTGCTTTAAATTCACGATCTGCAATTACTTTTAAAACGATCAACCAAATTGCAACAGTTCAATCTTGAATAAATATACGACATCATCAAGAATAATTTTAAAGTCATTATTCGGATTAATTGTGTCTCTCAGCCGGCTCAAATTCTCTCTGCAACTCATTTTCAAACAGACAATCATCATTGCTGCGATTACATCAGCACCGATGATGGCATTTGCAAATCAGCAAACTACTCAACTCTCTCGAAACACCGTCGAAACAACACTGGATAATGGTTTAAGAGTCATTATTAGAGAAGATCACCGCGCACCTGTAGTAATTAGCCAAATTTGGTATGCCGTCGGCAGTAGTGACGAGTCAGGGAATTTACTCGGCATTTCACACGTACTAGAACATATGATGTTCAAAGGCACTAAAAAAGTACCGAATGATGAATTTACACGCCTTAGTCGAATTTACGGTGGTAGTGTCAATGCATTCACATCCACAAATTACACCAATTACTATCAATTCTATCCTAAAAAATATCTTCCACTGGCATTAGAGTTAGAAGCAGATCGAATGCAAAATTTAGTTCTGCGCCAAGAAGATTTCGAACCCGAAATTAAAGTCGTAATGGCTGAACGACGGCAACGAACAGAGGACAATCCTCGCAACCTTGCTTTTGAAAGATTTAAATGGATTGCATACCCGACCAGTCACTATCGCCAACCAGTGATTGGCTTAATGAAAAATCTGAACAACATTCAATTGAACGATTTAAAACAATGGTACGAAACTTGGTACGCGCCGAATAATGCAACATTAGTCATTATTGGGGATGTAGATCCTGAACAAACCATTCGAGATGTAAAAAAATACTTTAATAAGATTCCCAAAAAATCAGTTCCTGAACGAAATGATGTGCTTGAATTTTCAAGAATTGGATATCGCTTTATGGAGCAATATCAGGCTGTACACGTACCCAACTTATTTATGTCTTGGAATGTCAATTCCATTAAAACAGCAAAAAATCCTCAAGACGCCTACGCTTTAACCATTATTCAAAATCTATTGGACGGCGGAATTTCAGCACGTCTACAAGAGAGACTGATCCGAGATAAGCGAATTCTGACCTCAATTAATGTGAGTTATGATCCATATAATCGTGGGGATAGCCTATTTTTAATCTCTGCCATACCTGCTGAGGGTATCAGTCTTGAGCAAGCGCAAAAACGCATACAGCAGGAACTAGATTTATTCAAATCAGAATTGATCAATGAAAAAGAACTCAATCGGGTCAAGGCGAATTTCATTTCCAATTTAGTGTATAGCCAAGATGATATTATTGGGCAAGCTCGACTCATTGGTTTGCTCAGCATCAATGATCTAGACTATCGCATGATTGATCAACTCCCTGATTACTTCGATAAAGTCACACCTCATGATTTACAACGCATTGCCAATATTTATTTTAATCGTGACAATTTGAGCGTTTTACATCTTTATCCTGAACAGAAAAACAATAACTAGGTGTTTTATGAATTATTTGTCTTCTCTATTTTTAACGAGTGTCTTGTGTAGTGCCATGTTGAGTTCACTGTCGCATGCGGATGAACTTATAGAAGCTGAACCAATTGAACAAATCATCGAAGAAGATTCCAGTGGTCTAAGCTCAATCAAAAACTTGTTAAGCTTAAAAGAGATCAAAAAAAATTCGCACAATTATCAAGCGCCTTTTGTTCAAGAACTTAAAAACTCTTTAAATGTACGAACCTTATTTGTCGAAACGAATGATCTGCCAATGGTCGACATTCAAATTACATTTAATGCTGGATCTGCACGAGATGAAGTCATAGGTAAAGGACTTTACGGTATATCCAATATGACAGCTCGCCTTATGCTTGAAGGAACAGATCAGCTCAGTGCCAAACAGATTACCACCACATTTGAGGGATTAGGCGCCAAATATTCTTTCAATGCCTATCGCGATATGTTTGTTGTTCGACTAAGAGTGTTAAATGATCCTGAAAAATTTGACCCTGCATTGAACTTACTACTGCATTTAATCAAGCATGCCACCTTTAAACAATCAGGCATTAATCTCGCGCTCAGTAATACTCAAATTGGGCAAAAACAACTTCAAGAGAATCCATCCAGATTAATGTCAATACAACTGTACCGTATGCTGTATGGAGATCATCCATATGCTCAACCAACAGCTGGGACAGTCGGTAGTTTAAAAAAAATTACGCCTGAATTACTCAAAGAATTTAGAGATCGATTACTTGTCGCTCAAAATTCCAATATAGCAATCACAGGACAACTCACTCAAGATCAAGCTCAACAGATCTCGGAACTGATTAGTATCAATTTACCGCAAGGGCAAAGGCAGCCTGACCTTCCAACTCCCGTAAGTGAATCAGGTTTTAAAATTACAGTACTAAAACGCGAAAGCCTACAAGCACATGCATTATTGGGTCATTTATCTTTAGAACGAGCACATCCAGATCGTGCTGCTTTGGAAGTTGCCAACAGAATGCTTGGTGGTGGGAGTTTTAATTCAATCTTATCAAAAGAGTTACGAGTTAAACGAGGACTCACCTATAGCGCATCGAGTACGCTGACTACACCACAGGTACCTGGCGTTTTTAGTTTTGGATATGCGACACAACAAGACCAATTGCTCGAAAGCTTAAAGCTCGCACATCGAGTATTCATTGACTTCAAAAAACAGCCTATTACTGAATCTTTGCTTAAAGAAAATAAAGAAAGTATTCTTCGGTCTTTTCCAATGACCTTAAATAGTAATGCAAATATTAATGCCCAAATCGCATCAATTGGTTTTTACGGACTTAATTCCAATTATCTAAATGAGTATCAGGAGCAGATTCGAAAACTAACTCGCCAAGATATTCATAATGCAATACAAAAACATTTACACCCCGATCAAATGACTGTTATTGCTGTCTCTGAACGTGTCACTGCCAAGGAGATCGAAGAAATACTGAATCAAAATCTTGGGCTCAATCTGAATAAGATTGAAGACTAATCCAACTTTTCAATCGCTGGATAAATTTTTATATGAGCATTCTCGATATGATAAGCATTCAGCAAACGATAAAATTCAATATTTTTAATCTTAGGTTTTGCAAGTAACAAAGTTGCCATTTCATGCGTTCGCTCTAAACGATTTTGAGCCGCGAGCGCTTGAACTTGTTCAAAGTGGGCAGAATTAATTGGACGATTCAGTGCAATACTAGAGACAATAAGAATAAAAAGTACAATGCCTATGATGAAAGCATTTTGAATCTGCTCAATATTTAATTGTGAGAAAAGATCAGACGAAATTTTTTTTAAATGGAGCATGTACAACCTCGGATTAGCTTAAGTGTAATCCGAGATGCTTTAAAAATATAGTGTTAACGTTGAATTTAACAAGAACCATTATGCTAACAATGGCGCTTATTCACCTTTAAGAGACAACATTCTGCACAACACCAAAATATAAGATAGCAGCGATCACCGCGAGTACGATAAAAATAGTGAAAACACTTAAACCACCTTCAGCATCATCAGGGTGTTCTTCGTCAATGACGGCGATACGTTTTAATTCGCCATCATAGTAGCGATAAAATTCAGCTTTCGCTGCAGGATCAAGCGTCTGCGTGTAATCATGCACACGTTTACGCTGCTCTAAACAGTAGTGACCTAAATGGATTTCTTGATGAAAAATTGCTTCATCAAGTTGTTTTTTATGATGATGTGCAAGCGCAATAATATCGGATGGCTCTGGTGGATTGCCAAATGTGAAACCATCAATGGTATTAGTCATAAGTCATTCTCCTTTATAGTTATTTACAGTTTTATCATAAACCCAATATAAAATGATTAAAGTTTAATCATGTAAGTATTTTTTAAAAGATTTATCTTGAAAATTTATTTGACAATTAACGCAAATTGTAATATTAGTTTAATATTACTTTGTTATATTCCATTTTGACCTAATTTAGGTCTTTATAACTGTAGTACTAATCATAATTAGAATAAGGAGTTTTATATGATTAAACAATTCTCTCAACAAGACCTCGAACATATGTATTCGAATGCTGTGAATACCATTCAATTTGAAATGAATTTTACAGACGCAGTTTCAGAACTTGAGAATGCAGCACGTGCGGGTCACGGTAAAGCAGCGATGTTTCTAGCTGAACTCTATCTTCAAGGTTTCCGTGTAGAACGTGATTCTTTGAAAGCACAGTATTGGCAAAACATGGCCACAATGCAAGCATAAAAAAACGTCACATTCGTGGCGTTTTTTTTAGTCTTTTATTACATATTTGCTTACCAAACTTTAAATTAATGCAACTAAACTTTAAGAAAAAAACATTAGACTGAACTTATCATCATTGATAATGAATCATTGAACGATCATGAACACCTTTGTACAGTTGCAACCCAATTCAAAGCATTTTTTACTCAAAATTAATATCCTTAAAACCATGATGTATTGTGGAGTACTTTGGGGACTGTACAATCCAGAACATCAAGGTTGGGCCATTCGATCAATCAATCAAGAATACATATTCCCCTTCTGGCTCAATTCAGTGCAGGCTTTACATTATGCAAAAATTCACTGGCCGCACTATCAGCCTCGAAAAATAACGCCTGATGATTTTAAAAATTCACTACTCCCAACACTAACGCGACTAAAAGTCACACCTGCCCTGTGCAATCATCGAGATCGCCACTTTAAGCTCACTATTCCACACATGCAGATGCTATTTTTTCAAAATCATTTGAGCCCATCTATTTAGCAGAAAATTCCACTAAAACGATTGTAAAGATTTAAGATTTCAGTTATTAACTTATACATGGACGAATAACCAACAAGAGGAACCTTTATGACAACAGTAGCTCAAGTCCTACAAAATAAAAACAATTCAGAAATCTCTACCATCACACCTGATGCTACGGTTTTAGAAGCAATCACACTAATGGCAACAAAAGGTATTGGTGCCGTTGTTGTCGTACAGGATGAAAGACTTGTTGGAATTTTATCTGAACGGGATTACACGCGTAAAATTGCACTTATGCAACGTACATCTGACTTAACTACAGTCTCAGAAATTATGACTGGTACGGTTTTATCTGTAAGTAAAAGCAACACCGTAGATGAGTGTTTAGATTTAATGACAGAACGTCATATTCGCCATCTGCCAGTATTAGAAGACGATAGACTCGTCGGAATTGTATCTATTGGTGACTTAGTTAAAGCCGCGATGGAAGACCAAAAAGTGTTGATTGAACAACTTCAACAGTATATTTCAGGATAAAGCTAAGCTCCCATCTCGGGGGCTTTTTTTGATAACTCCATCATGATCTCAATTTTGGACAATTGATTGAAATTAGTCATCTTTTACAAAGATTTTCTTTTATTGAGTCATTGAACTATTTAAATAGCATTAGTAAAGTCATCACATTATGGAATTTTTTTGCCTAAGGACTAATGATGTATAAAAAGTTATTGTGTTACACCGCTTTATTTGTAACTGCTTCCACTTATGCATCTGAACTTGAACCAACGATAAAGAATCAAATAGAGCTGCTAAAAAAAGCAAAAACATATCAAAAAAAGACGCTCATCACCCCGGCATGTAATACCTATGAAAAAGCCTACAAAATGGGATATTTAGGGGCTGATCAAGATATGAAAAATCCAAGAAAAAACAAAGAATTTGTTGAAGCCGCCCTGCAAACTTCTGCCTGTTATACAAATTTGAATTATACAGAACAACCCCAAAAATGGCTCGAAGGTACTATAACGCTATTTAAGTTAAAAAATTATTTTGCAGTCCCAAACTTAGATGGCCGACTCAAAGAAATTCAAGATGAAATGATGTCGATCGCAGAAGTGCTATATTTCAAAAAAAATGCTGACTATCGCAATCCCTCTTCTGAAGTGACCAATGCCTGTGCTGCATCTGAAATTGGCTTTAAGATTGGTTATTTAGGTGATCCTGATAAAGCTAAAGATCCTTCATTCAATGCAACATACGTACAACATGGTTTATTTCATGCCGCTTGCGTTTCTCTACTTCCATCCAAGGCTAAATCTGAGAATCCAGCATTTACGAGTTATTTGTCTTACGCAATTTTAAAAGAACTTGCCACCAAATATGACAGCAAAAAAGCACACGAACTAAGTGCACCAGCTGATGAAATTATGAAAACCATGGTTCAAGCTCAACAAGCTCAACAAGCTCAACAAGCTCAACAAGCTCAACAAGCTCAACAAGCTCAACAAGCTCAACAAGCTCAACAAGCTCAACAAGCGACTGAAACACTTGCTCAAGATCTTTCAATTGAAACTCCGCTCATTCCAATTGAAATTTCCTCCTTTGAAAATATTCTTACGCCTTTGAATGAAGAACCACCAGAAATGTAATTAAAAAAACCAGCCTAAGCTGGTTTTTTTATGTGTTAATTTAAACCTAATTTTTCTGCCACATAGTCCGAGTCTTTATCACCTCGACCTGATAAATTCACCACAACAATGGTATCTTTGGACAATTGTGGAGCTTCGCGTATCGCCCAAGCAACAGCATGTGAACTTTCTAATGCAGGCACAATCCCTTCAACTCGAGATAGAGTCATGAATGCATTCAGACATTCTTCATCAGTTGCTGTTGAGTACTCAACACGACCAATATCTTTTAAGAAACTGTGTTGAGGCCCCACACCAGGATAATCTAATCCAGAAGCAATTGAATGCACAGGTAATGGTTCGCCATTTTCATCTTCCAGCACATAACACGCCATACCATGAAGTTGACTTGGTTTACCTAAAGTTAATGTTGCCGAATGTTGATCAGTATCTAAACCATGTCCTGCTGGTTCAACACCAATTAATTTCACACTACCATCATTAAGGAATGCACTGAATGCTCCCATTGCATTTGAGCCACCGCCAACACAAGCAACAATATAATCAGGATATTTATTAAATCTGTCTTGTGATTGAACTTTAATTTCATCACCGATAATTGCTTGGAAATCACGCACCATTTTAGGAAATGGATGTGGACCAACGACTGATCCGATGGCATAAATAAAGCTATCAGGGTCTTTCAAATACTCTTCGAAAGCACTATCAACAGCATCTTTTAATGTTGCTGTTCCACGAGTGACTGAAATTAGATTCGCACCCAAAATTTTCATTTTCACGACATTTGGATGTTCTTTTTCAATATCAACTTGACCCATATGAATTTCACATGGGATACCAACCAAGGCACAAGCGGTGGCTAATGCGACACCATGTTGACCTGCCCCAGTTTCAGCAATGACTTTTTTCTTGCCCATGTATTTAGCAAGTAAAGCTTCACCCAAACAATGGTTAATTTTATGTGCACCTGTATGGTTCAAATCTTCACGCTTCAGATAAATTTGAGCACCGCCCAATTGTTCTGAAAGTCGTTTGGCATGAAATAAAGGACTTGGACGACCTACATAATGCGCAAACAGCTCTGAAAGCTCATTTTGAAATTCAGGTGTTTTACGAATTTCTTCATAAGCAACATTGATTTCATCCATTGCTGCTTTTAAATGAGGTGGAATGAATTGACCACCATATTCACCAAAAAAACCTTCTTCATTTGGCAATGCCACACCATTGATTTGATAGCTCATATCAAGATCCTTTAGATGAATATTATTTAAAAAAGTTAGCGCGAGAGGAATTTAGTCATATCTTCAATGCCTTTTAAAGTCATTGGATACATATGATCTTCAAATATTTCTTTGATCATTCCTATCGTTTGAGTGTAATGCCAGTAATTCTCAGTTTCAGGATTCAACCAAGCCGTCTTTTCATAATGCTGGCGCAAACGACGCAACCAAATTTCACCCGACTCTTCATTCATGTATTCGACAGAACCACCAGCAGATTTTAATTCGTATGGCGCCATACTTGCATCACCAACAACAATCACTCGATAATCTTTACCATAGGTATTAAATAAATCTAAGGTATTCATTTTTGTCGAAGTACGGCGATGATTGTCTTTCCAAACGTAATCATAAAGACAGTTATGGAAATAGAAATATTCTAAAGTCTTAAATTCTGTTTTGGCTGCACTAAACAGTTTTTCACATTGTGCAATATAGGCATCCATAGAACCGCCTACATCGAACAACATCAAAACTTTAATTCGATTACGACGCTCTGGCACCATCTGTACATCAAGAATTCCCTGCTTAGCCGTTTCGCGAATCGTTTGATCTATATCAAGCTCTTCTTCAGCACCTTGACGCGCAAATTTTCTCAGACGACGCAACGCCATTTGCATATGACGTGTTCCCAGAATTTGATCATCATCAAGATTTTGGTATTTACGTTGTTCCCACACTTTCACCGCAGATTTTTTACGTCCCGGCCCTCCAATTCTCACCCCCTCTGGGTGATCACCAAAAGCTCCAAACGGTGAAGTGCCACCAGTGCCAATCATACGATTACCACCTTGGTGTTTTTTATGTTGCTCACGCAAACGCTCTTCCAGCATTTTCATGAGCTCTTCTAAAGAACCTGCTCTTTGTAGTGCTTCACGTTGCTCTGGCGTTAAGTGTTTTTCAAGGAGTTCTAAATCAAACCATTCTTTAGGAAGTTGATTAACTTTACTGAGTAAATCATCTACATCAAAGGTTTGAATGCCCTGAAAATAATCCTTCATAGCACGATCATACTTATCGAAGTAACGCTCATCCTTGACCATGACTGTCTTCACAAGCTGATAAAAATCATCTTGATCTGCAAAAACCAAACCTAGACTAATTGCTTGATTTAAATCAATCAGCTCGCGCGTCGTTACGGGGATTCCGTATTTTCGCAAGGTGTAAAACAGTCTTACGAACATAGTATCACCTATCGACGAGTCATAAATGCGAGGCGCTCAAGTAGCTGCACATCTTGCTCATTTTTGATGAGCGCACCATACAGCGGTGGAATTGCTTTTGACTTATCATGGTTTCTTAAAATATCTTCAGGCATATCATCAGCCATCAATAAGCTTAACCAATCAATTAATTCAGAAGTTGAAGGTGGCTTCTTAAGACCAGGTATTTGGCGAAGCTTAAAGAAGACCTGAAGTGCCTCACTGACCAATGTCGTTGAAATTCTTGGAAAATGAACTGCAATAATTTCACGCATGGTCTGTTCATCTGGGAATTCAATATAATGAAAGAAACAACGCCGTAAAAAAGCATCAGGAAGTTCTTTTTCATTATTTGAAGTGATGATCACAATTGGACGCTGTGTTGCAGTAATTGTTTCACCAGTTTCATAAACAAAGAATGACATTTTGTCTAGTTCATGAAGCAAATCATTTGGGAACTCGATATCTGCTTTATCAATCTCATCAATTAATAAAACGCAACGTTCTTCAGAGGTAAATGCTTCCCACAATTTACCTGGTTTAATATAGTTTTTAATATCATAAACACGCTCATCACCCAATTGACTATCGCGTAATCTTGAAACGGCATCGTATTCATAAAGACCTTGTTGAGCCTTCGTCGTTGATTTGATATGCCAAGTAATCAGTTTTAAACCCAGGCTATCAGCAACTTGTTCAGCCAATAATGTTTTACCTGTACCTGGCTCACCCTTCACTAAAAGAGGCTTTTGCAACGCTCGAGCGGCCTTCACAGCAAGCTTGAGACTATCTGTGGCGATATATTGATCTGTACCCGTAAATTGATGTGCATCAACAGACATAATGAAACCTTATTTTTTTATTTGGATAATTAAAGTGGTGGTGTCTTCACTGACGATGTGTGTCTCGGATTCTTTTGTTTAGAAGCGTACTTAGTCCAGAAATAACCTGCCAATAACCCTAAAGCAATAACAAAGGCAATCAATGAGAAATTAGACCAGATCAAAGGTGAATCTTTTGTTAATACCCCAAAGATCAAACCAAAAGTTGCAGGTGCTAAGGCGGAATTAGGACCTTCAGAAATCGTTGGTGTTGCCAAAATAGCAAACACAAAAATCCAAGTCACTCCACCTAAAGGTGAAGGTAGGCGTTTCGCTATGCCGTACCAACACCACAGAATAATCAAAGTTCCGAGAATATAGACGGTAATTGCAATGTTATATTCTGGAATTGAATCCAACATTGAAACAAACTGATCCCATCCTCCAACTTGATTATCACGCACCGCGTAGTCCCTCTGGCTCTACCGCATTAGGATTGATCAATCCTTCAGGCGGCAATTGTAAAAAGAATCCTTTCGTCTGAATTGAATCCATCACATGTAAAACATTTGCACGCGCTAATTTGCGTTCGGCATGTAATTCCAGTGACATCACAAATGTCGCTCGGCCAAATGCATTTTTCATTGCATCAGATAATACTGATAACGGATCAACAGCTTCTTGGTTTTCCGCTTGTTCAGGACGCGCAACGTAAATATACATTTCGTCTTTCTTACTAGATTTGTAGATTTCACACCACATGATTCAAACAACACCTTTTAAACTCAAAGCAAAGCATACATCAAAAAAAACGGCGAAACATTAGCGTTTGTTAACGCATCAGTCTAGTTTAGGATGACTGGTAATTCTTTAATCAAATTTTGAGAGAAGTCATTCATTGACTTTCATTTGCATACTCAAATATTGTGCATCTTTATGAAGCAACTCAATTAATGGCTTCGTCAGTAAATCATAACGCCAACCGAGTAAATATTGAGGTAAGTCTTGTTCATCGCCATGAAAAACCACATGCTGATATAAAGCCCCGAGCCATTTTTTTCGCATTAACACTTCTTTGGGGATCACTAACTCTTCTGCAAGATTACCAATCATGTTATCAACATCATGTGTAATATCTTTAGATGAATGTTTAATTGGTCGAGCAATTCGTAATGGCCATTCTTCCATTGGGGGCAGCAACGCAATAATATCCAAAATCGTTTTACCGTGCTCACGAACCACATTCGGACGAATATTTTTAACTTGGGATAATTGAAATGTATTTTTTGGATTTTTTTCCACCAAATCAATCATAGTGGCATTTTTCAGAATAAAACTTCGAGGCTGATTTAAAGCCTTCACCATTTCTTCACGCCAAACACTGAGCAATTGTAGCTGCATTAACTGCTTTCGAGAGTGTCTATAATTTCCGACATCTTCGTATAGTTTCTCTTTTGGCGTTTCTGTCGCAATCTCAAGCGTGAGGCTCTTACAATCCTCTAGTACATACTGATAATGCCCTTTTTTCTCTAATTCATTTTTTAGCGCATCGGCTAAATTCATAATATATAAGACATCATTCGCTGCGTATGCTTTTTGCTCTTCAGTTAAAGGACGTGCAAGCCAATCTGAACGTGTTTGATCTTTATCAATTTCTATATTTAAAATTTCTTTGAGAGCATTTTGATAACTGACCTGTAATCCGTGTCCGAGAAAAGACAAAGCCACCTGAGTATCAAATACATTATTAAGATGATTGCCTTTTGAATAATGGTAAATCAGATCAATATCTTCACCACAAGCATGGAAAATATTTTGCTTTGCAGCAAAAACTTTAGGCCAGAAACTCGAAAAATCTAGACGTGTACCGTCTAATAAAAACACCTGATCTGCGACATTGATTTGCAAGACACCCAATTTTGGCCATAGTGTATCGACTTTGATAAATTCAGTATCTAAACCATAAACATCTTGTTGACTCATTAGTGTCAAAACATGCTCTAGTTCTTTTTGCTCTTGGATAAATTGAAACATCATAAAAAACAATGTGCTAGATTGGTATCGAGATGTATTTTAGCTTAAATTATCAATTTTAAATATAAATTTTCAATTAAAGCGTCAAGCAAATCTATGTATACACTGTAAATAGTTATAAAACATGAAAAATTTAATATTTTTTTTGACTAAAAAACTATTCCGAAAAGTGATATTTCTCTAATCAAAAAAATAAGCACGATTTGTGCTTATTTCATTTGCATACGATTATGAACTGCTTGGCTTAAGGTGTGACTATCGACATACTCAAGCTCACCCCCTTGTGGTACACCTTGAGCAATACGTGTCATTTTGATATTCAAATGACGTGTAGCTTCTACCAAATAATGTGCCGTAGCCTGTCCTTCAACCGTTGCATTGGTAGCGAGAATAACCTCTGCTACCTGACCTTCAGCTAAGCGTTGAACTAATGCAGGTATGCCAACCTCTTCAGGCCCTATACCATCTAAAGGAGATAAATGCCCCCCCAATACATGATATTTGCCTCTGAAACTTCCACTTTGCTCAATTGCCATCACGTCTGCAGGAGATTCAACCACACAGAGCAAGGTATCATCTCGGTCTTGCGACAGACAAATGTCACACACCTCATTCTCAGTCAATGAGTGGCAAATTGAACATTCATGGATATGATCAGCGGCATCGCTAAGTGCTTCAGATAATGCCAAAGCACCTTGCTTATTCTTCATGATCAAATGCAACGCCATGCGCTGAGCCGACTTAGGCCCAACGCTTGGTAAAATTCGCAGTGCTTGGACGAGTTGGTCAAACCGTTCGCTGAACACTCGGCAATATCCTTAAAATAAACCTGACAAGCCAGGAGGTAATCCCATACCACTATTTGCAGACTTCATTGTTTCTTCTGAAATCGCTTCGGCTTGGCGTGCAGCATCATTCATAGCAGCTGCAATCAAATCCTCAATCATATCTGGATCGTCTTGAAGTAATTCTGGATTGATTTCAATGCGTTTTACCACATTACGGCAAGTCATTGTCACTTTTACCAAACCACCACCAGCTTCAGCATGCACTTCTTTCTGTGCAAGCTCTTCTTTCGCTTTCTTGATATTGGACTCTACTTCCTTTTGCATGCGCTGTGCTTGTTGCATAAGCATGTTAATGTTCATTTGTATACTCCGAACAAATTTAAATTAGACTAAATCAAGACCACGTTGAATGTCTGCAATAATATCATCAACGTCTTCCAAACCTACTGAAAGACGAATTAAACCTTCTGCAATGCCAGCTGCAGCCTTCGCTTCATCAGACAATTTACCATGAGTAGTCGTTGCAGGATGAGTAATCGTTGATTTTGCATCCCCAAGATTCCCAGTAATAGAAATAAATTGAGTGTGATCAATCACTTTCCAAGCAGCTTCTCGCCCACCTTTTACCACGAATGAAACGATACCACCAAAACCTTTTTGTTGCTGTTTAGCCAAATCATGACCTACATGATCCGTTAAGCCAGCAAAGAATACTTTCTCGATTTTATCGTGCTGATGAAGCCACTCAGCAATCTTTTGTGCACTTTCAGAATGAGCCTTCATACGTAGACGAAGCGTTTCCAAACCTTTTAGGAAAACCCAAGCATTGAACGGACTCATAGAAGGCCCAGTTGTACGAACGTAGCCAAAAACTTCTTCAAGTAATTGATGATTACCTACGACAGCACCACCCAACGCACGACCTTGACCATCTAGATATTTTGTCGCTGAATAGACAACTAGATCCGCGCCCAATTTTAATGGTTGTTGTAGCACTGGCGTACAGAAACTATTATCAATTGCGAGTAAAGCATCATTTTCATGCGCGATATCTGCTAATGCGCGAATATCAGCAATTTCCGATAATGGATTTGACGGAGATTCTACAAATAGTAGTTTAGTTTCTGGTTTGATCGCAGCTTTCCAAGCATCTAAATCTGTTAAATCAACAAAATTGACAGTCACACCAAACTTAGAAATGTATTTTTCAAATAAGGCCACGGTTGAACCAAAGACTGCGCGAGAACATACAATATGATCACCAGCCTTTAAGAATGACATCGCCACCGCCATGATCGCAGCCATACCCGTACTTGTTGCCACTGCACGTTCAGCACCTTCCATTGCAGCCAATCTTTTTTCAAACATTGCAACTGTTGGGTTTGTAAAGCGAGAATAAATATTACCGGGCTCTTTCCCAGAGAATTTAGCTGCTGCTTCTGCTGCATTTGCATATACAAATGAAGAAGTTAGAAACATCGGTTCAGCATGCTCACCTTCAAAACTGCGCGTATGACCTGTACGAAGTGCTAATGTATCAAGTTGGTATTCAATGTCGTCTTGCTGGCTCATTGCTCTAAATCAGTCCTAAAAACTGCCTTTGTGAATAATTGCCAACATTTTGAGCGCCCAAAGCATTTAAGGTCAAGGTAAAATATATAAATATCGCTTAGACTTCGTTCAAATCACATGCTTATGAGATCTTCAACCTTCATGGAACATTTAAAAACTAACTGGCGTTCTAAACAAAGCAAGTTAAAAAATTTAGGGACACGCATTTTTTACGGTAAATCTTTGGTTTTATCTCAAGCAACGCCGTATGAAGTGATAGGTACTCATAAATCGAGTAAAATTCGATATTACGCATCTGAAAATAAAAAATATGTTGAGCCATTGGTCTTTGTCGCGCCTTTAGCGATCAAGATGGATATTTATGATCTTTATCCATACCGTTCTCTTATCAAATATTATACAGAGCAAGGTTTTGACGTGTATTTGTTGGATTGGGGACACTTTAGCTATAAAGATCGCGATCTCAACTTTTTAGGTTTTATTGATGATGCAATCCCGAATTGTATCGATCAAATTCGTACACACGCTAAATGTGATCAAATTTCTTTACATGGCTGGAGTATGGCGGGAATATTTGTTCTGTTGTACACAGCGCTCAGACAGCCGAACCATGTAAAAAATCTAATCGTTTTAGGTAGTCCAATTGATAGCTTTGCTTCAGGCAATATCGGAAAGCTATATGCTAAGATGAATCGCTATCTTGAAAGAACTCGTCTACTCAAACATAAAGTTTATAACGGTCGTATTCCTAAGCGCCTCATTCACTCCCCAGGTATTTTAAATGCAATTGGATTTAAAATTTTAGATCCAAAAGGTTGGTATGAAGGTCACAAACAATTATTACTGAATCTTGATGATAAAAAACTTTTGCATGAACATGCCACTTTAGGTTATTTCCTCAATCATATGATTGATTATCCTGCTGGGGTAAACCAAGATATGTTATTCAATGTCTGGTTAAGAAATCCGCTAAAAAATGGTTATATCGAACTTCAAGATAAGAAAATCGAATTAAAAAATATATACTGCTCTCTTATGATTGGCGCGGGTTCAAGCGATCAAATGGTCACAGCTGATGCTGTTAGACCATTGACTGAATTGACAAATAGTCGTGATGTCACGTTTACTCTTATTCCTGGTGGGCATTTAGGTTTAATGTCGAGTCAAAAAAGTGCCGATCAATTTTGGCCTGAACTTGCTCACTGGTTAGCAGAGCGTTCAACACAAATAGAGTAAAGAAAATGACGACAGTTGCATTTATTGGATTAGGCGCAATGGGTTACCGTATGGCAGCTCATTTACCCAAACACTATGAATCAGTTTTGGTATGGAATCGAAATTTCGAGAAAGCCAAACAACATGCAACTGAATATCAAACACAAGCTGTATCACTTCAAGAAGCTGCCCACGCTGATATCATTTTTAGTTGCTTACCAACGAGTCAGCAAGTCAATGAGATCATTCATCAAGTCGACATTAAACCTGGATCAATTTGGGTAGACTGCACCAGTGGCGTGCCTGATGCAGCTAAAGCACAACAAGCTTTTTTAAAATCAAAAGGTGTATTTTTTCTAGATGCGCCTGTTAGCGGACAAACTATTGGTGCTGAAAATGCGACTTTAACCTTCATGGTTGGTGGTGAAAAAGCGGCTTTTGAAGCTGCATTACCAGCAATGCAAGCCATGGGTAAACTGATTAAGCATGTAGGAGACTCAGGATCTGGTTTTGCTGTGAAAGCAGTGAACAACATGCTCTTGGCTGTTCACTTATGTGCCGCTGCTGAAGGTTTTACTGCACTTAAAGCACATGGTGTGGATTTAAATGAAGCATTAGAGTGCATCAATGCTTCAAGTGGTAAAAGTGGTGTGACTGAAAATGTATTGCCTCAACGGGTATTAAATCGAAGTTTTCCAAATACTTTTGCCTTACCGTTACTAAGCAAAGACACTGGTATCGCAGTAGACCTCATTCATCAAGCAAAATTATCCGCACCTGTCATTACGCTTACTCAAAGTCTAATTGGTGCTGCTAATGCAATAGCTGAACCTAATAGTGATTTTTCGACAGCAGTTAAAATGTACGAATCATGGAGCAAAATTACCTTAGAATAAATTTTCGCCATTGAATTCACATATAAAGCCCATATAATTGAAATGTGACAATATCAAATGTCCATTTCTAAATGAGGATACTCATGAATAAGTTTTTATTAGGTTTAATTACTGCTGTATCTGTTTCAGCTGGGGTTAATGCTTTTGCCGATACTACAAAAGAGTGTGAAAAACTTAAAGATGATTACAACATCATCTATGCATCAAAAGGCTTCTGTTTTAAAGATCCAGATACTAAGGCAAAGTTCGGCAATGAAAATTGCAATACAACTAAACCTAAGTTCTCAGAAAAAGAGCAACAAAAGCTTGACTCCATTAAGCAACGTCAGAAAGAATTGAACTGTAAATAATTCAATCTAATTACATTCTGGGAATAGTTATGGCTTACGATGATCAAAATATTTTTGCAAGAATTCTACGTGGTGAACTTCCTGCAATTAAAGTGTATGAGGATGAGCAAGTTCTTGCATTTATGGACATTATGCCTCAGGCAGATGGTCATACTTTAGTCATCCCTAAATCACCTGCCGTAACTTTACTCGACTTAGATCCAAACACTGCAGCGTACACGATTCAAATCGTTCAAAAAATTGCAAAAGCGATTGAAACAGCACTAGATGCAAAAGGTATAGTGTTGATGCAGTTATCTGGTGCTGCAGCTGGGCAAACCGTGCCTCACGTTCACTTCCATCTTATTCCAAGTTCAATTCATGAACTGGGTAAACACGCAGCACAAATGGGTGATCAAGAGCGTATCAAGGCTTTGGCTGAGAAGATTAAAGCTGCTTTATAACAGATCCTCATAAAAAAAGGAGCTTTGGCTCCTTTTTTTTGTTTTATGCCTTTTGATTACTATAAATTGTTTCTATCCATTTTCATGATAATGAAATAAATTCTTAATATTACTGACTTATTTGTAATGAATACTTAGCACCAATAGAGAACAGTAGTTACAAAAAAACTACTGATCATGATTATTAGGACAATAAATCAGTCTTTACTGGAGCTAGAAATGAAAAAAACACTTTGTGCATTAGCAGTTGGGGCAACACTAATTACACCATCAATCGCAATGGCAGCCGACGTTAAAATTTATGGTCGTGCGCATGTTTCATTAGATTACCTTGATGATGGTAAAGATTATAATGAAGTGGGTTTATCATCTAATTCATCTCGTCTAGGCTTTAAAGTTGAACAGAAACTAGAAAATGATATGACTGTTTTTGGTCAAATTGAACAAGAAATCAACTTTGCTAGCGGTGGACAAAATTCAGGTGTTGATTTTGCAACACGTGATACATTTGTTGGTTTAAAAGGTAATTTCGGTCAAACTCGTGTCGGTCGTTTTGATAGCCCTTTTAAAATAGCACGTGGTCCAGTTAACTATTTCGGCGATCAAGTAGGTGATTTACGTAATGTAACACGTGCTGGTGACTTACGTTTCGATGAGCGTAATGAAAATACCATCGAATATAAATCACCAAAATTCGGAAATGGGTTCAATGTATTAGCAGCACTTTCATTGCACGAAAGTAATTCTCCAGGCTTCACGGAAACAATTGTAGATAAAGATACTGGTGAAGTTATTCAAAAGAAAGGCGACTCTAAAAAGAATAAAGCTTACGATCTTGCATTGACCTATAAAGAAGGTCCTGTTGATTTCGCAGCTGCTTATGAACACTATGAAGAAGATGCGACTCGCGGCGAACGTGATGGCTTCCGTTTAGCTGGTGCTTATAAAATCACACCTGAGCTAAATATTGGTGGTTTATATCAATATATGACTCATGACAATGACGTAAAAAATCCTGATGCACAAGTCATTGGTGTTGCAGCTGATTATAAATTTGCACCAAAAACATATATCCGTGGTCAAGTGATGCACCGTGATGTAGATGCTAAAGATGCGAACGCAACACTCATTGCTTTAGGACTTGAACATCGTCTTGATAAAGCAGTTCGTGTTTACGGTAACGTCGCAACTGTGCTTAATGACAAAAACTCAAGCCTTACACCGTGGGAACAAGCACGTACAAATAATGTGAAGGGTTTCAAAGGTGAGGATGCTTTAGGTTTATCTTTAGGTTTCCGTTACGATTTCTAAGCCCTAATTGATTTAAAAAAAGCACACTTATTGTGTGCTTTTTTGATTAAAATAAAATAAATCCAATTATATATATTTATCGAATATATACCAATCAATGTAATATTACTGTCACACATCAAACGTACCATCGCTGCAAGGTCTTTCCTGACGGCTCAAAAAGCAATAATTGGTACTATGCACTCTTTTGAAAACTTTCAACACAATTCAGACACTTACATTAATCGCGAACTTTCATTATTAGAATTCCATAAACGAGTTTTAGCTCAAGCTAAAGACCCTCACCACCCCTTATTAGAGCGACTAAATTTTTTAATCATCTTTTCTCGGAATTTAGATGAGTTTTTTGAAATACGCGTTGCTGGACTTTTAAAACAGATCGAATTAAATCAAATAACTACTGCGCCTGATGCTATTCCCAATGAAATTATTTTAGAACAAATATCTAAAACAACGCATCATGCGGTTCAAGAACAATATCAGATACTTAATAACGAGCTCATTCCTCAACTTAAATCTTATGGTATCGAATTTATCCAATATCATGGAATTTTAGATAAATATACTGAATGGATTCAAAACTACTTCAGTAAATTTATTCAACCAGTAATCACGCCCATCAGTTTAGACCCTGCCCATCCTTTTCCCCGTTTAGTCAATAAGAGCCTTAATTTTATTGTCACGCTTGAAGGTAAAGATGCTTTTGGTCGTCAGATTGAGCTCGCGATCGTACCTGCACCGAGAACTTTGCCAAGGGCGGTCAAAATTCCTGATGACTTATGCGAAGGTAAGCAACATTACATCCTGTTGTCGGCTATTCTGCAACAACATATCAATGACTTATTTCCAGGAATGAAGGCGACAGGATGCTACCAATTCCGTGTTACACGCAACGCTGACTTAATTTTAGCTGACGATGTAGACGATCTGGCAGTTGCTCTTAAAGATGAACTTTCTTCGCGAAGATTTGGACGTGAAGTTCGACTTGAAATTGATCACAATTGCCCAGAAACGATTAACCAATATCTACTTGAACAATTTTCTTTAGAACCTTCACAACTCTATCGTGTTCAAGGTCCTGTAAATTTAGCTCGATTATTTTCAGATTTTGATTGTCCAGATTTGAAGTTTAAACCCTATCAACCCGTGATACCGAAGATATTGAGACAATCAAAAAGTATATTTGATGTATTAAAACAACGTGATGTCCTTTTACATCATCCTTTTGACTCATTTTCACCCGTCATCAACCTGTTAAAAGAGGCTGCAAAAGACCCTAATGTCTTGGCAATTAAGCAAACTCTTTATCGCAGCGGACCAGATTCAGAGATCGTTCAGGTCTTAGCAGAAGCAGCACGAAATGGTAAAGAAGTTACTGCGATTATTGAATTACGTGCTAGATTCGATGAAGAATCCAATATCCTGGTCGCCAACCTCCTACAAGAAGCTGGAGCTGTTGTTGTGTATGGCATCGTGGGCTATAAAACTCACGCTAAAATGATTCTGGTTGTTCGTAGAGAAGCAGATCATCTGAAACGGTATGTTCATTTGGGAACTGGCAATTATCATGCTGGTAATGCAAAAATGTATACCGATTACGGTCTTCTGACCACTGATGATGACATTTGTGAAGATGTCCATAAAATCTTTCAAGAATTGACAGGTATGGGAAAAATGGCAAAGCCTAAAAAGCTGTTCCATGCACCTTTTACCTTGCATGAACAGCTTTTAAAACTCATTGCCAATGAAATCCACCATGCTAAGTCTGGTCATAAAGCGCATATTATTATCAAAGTTAACGCTTTAACTGAACCTAAATTAATCGCGGCACTTTATCAAGCGTCAAATGCAGGTGTTCAAATCGATCTGATCATTCGTTCCATCTGTTCATTAAGACCTCAAGTACCACAGTTATCAGAAAATATCCGCGTCAGATCCATTGTAGGACGTTTTTTAGAACACACACGGGTCTACTATTTTCTAGATCAAGGCAATGAGAAATTATATTGTTCAAGTGCAGACTGGATGGGACGTAATTTATTTTCAAGAGTAGAAACTTGTTTTCCGATTGAAGATAAAAAACTAAAGAAAACGATTATTAAAGATGGTCTACTGAATTATCTGAACGATAATCAACGTGCTTGGGAATTAGATCAAGAACATCAATGGAACAAGGTATGCCCAACTGATGATCAAGAAATTTTTATCGCTCAAGAATATCTAACCAATCTACGTCAAATGTAGTGATCAAACATTAAGTGTGATCCACAATGTCCTTAAATTGAGCATCTAATACTTGGGCCAATGATTGAGGATCTAATCCGATATCTAGCCCACGTTTTCCACCACTCACGTACACCTTTTCAAGAGAACTTGCCGATTGGTGAATGACTGTATTAAGTCGCTTTTTTTGAGCAATTGGACTAATCCCACCCACTAAGTAACCGGTCAGACGCTCAGCCACTTTCGGATCAGCCATTTTAAGTTTTTTACAACTGAAAGCATTCGCCGCCTTTTTTAAATTAAGTTGATGGTCCACTGGTAAAATTGTCACAAAATAATTGACATCATCTGTCACTAGAAGTGTCTTAAAAACTTCATGTACAGATAAACCCAATTTTTGAGCTGCTTCTAAACCAAAACTTTCAGCATTAGGATCATGCTCATATTCATGAACAGAATAATCTATCTTTTTGTTTTTTAGAAATTTACAAGCTGGCGTCATGATGATTTCAGGCATTTAATAATGGCATTATTATAAGAAAATATTGAATCAATTTTAAAGTTTTTCTGATCTATTTATCTTACTCATCAATATATTGCAAAACTACAACACTCCAATTTATCTAGGGCTTGACCCCAATCACCAGCTTACTTATGATTTTTGCAAATTGAATTTGTACGGTTACTATTTTGCTTTTTTTACAACGTTTACAATCACCTCCCCCATCCTTTACTTTCCTTAAATATAGTTTAGTTCTATCATCGTGTATCGTGTTTGTCGGTTGCTCATCTTTAGGTGGTGGTTCAGTACAAAAACGCGCCGCAAAACTTTCAACAGGTATTCAAAAGGCATACTCTGTACACCCAGACACCGCAAATAGGGTTTCACCACTAATTGTGCAAAGTGCGCAACAATTTGATGTCGACCCCCTGTTAATGGCCGCTCTTATTCGACAAGAATCGAGTTATCGAAATTATGCAGTATCACCAGCAGGCGCTGTAGGTCTTACCCAAATTATCCCTAGATATTGGCAACAATCTTGTCCAGGTGACCTTTTTCAAGAAAATATTAATATACATTGTGGGACTTTTATCCTATCAAAATATAATCAATCTGCTGGTAGCTGGAAAAAAGCACTGGCCTATTACAACGTTGGACCTACTGGATACAACACAAATCGAAAAATGAAAAAACAAGGTAAACGTTATGCCAAACAGGTTATAGAGCATCAAAAAATTTTAAAATCACATTTATAAAAAAAGCCTCTTATGAGGCTTTTATTCTACTGTGTAATTGAAGATGCGATTTTTATTTTTTCAGGAACTGTTTCAATCACTTTTGTCCTTTTAATACATAATACGGCTATTGCACCAATTACTGCTGGTATAGCAACGGCAATGAAATTCCATTTGTGCGGCAATTCCATTCCTAAAAGAATACCAATGACAATGGGGCCGACAATTGCACCTATACGCCCTACTGCTGAAGCCCAACCAATCCCAGTTGAACGTACAGCAATTGGATAAGATTGCGCTACATAGCTATATATTAAAATACTTGTACCAATTGATGCTGCACCAGCCAATGCCACAAGTAGATAAATCACCATTGGCGGCGAATTGAAACTTAATCCAAATAAAGCAAAAGCTCCGATTACAAACATCGAAATCACAACAGGTTTGAGATGAAATTTGTCTGCTAGAATTCCACCACCAATAGTACCTATGACAGCGCCAATATTTAATGAAAGTAAAAATGTTAAACTACTTCCTAAAGAATAACCTGCAGCCATCATTAACTTTGGTAACCAACTTCCTAATGCGTATGTCATTAAAAGACACATAAAAAAGCAGCACCAAAATAATAACGTCGTTTTCGCTCTACTATCAGTAAATAGAGATTTAACCGATGCATCAGGTAGTTTAATTTCGTTTAGAACCAAATGAGTTGTAGAATTAACATTTAAATCTGCATTGATCTTATTAATAATTTCTGAGGCAGGTTCATAATTTTTTTGTTTCACTAAAAATGTTAGTGATTCAGGCATATACTTCCATATAAACGGTAATACTAATAATGGAATTCCTGCAATAAAGAACATAATCTGCCAACCAAATTCAGGTGTAAATTTTACACCTAATAAAGCCGCCATAATTCCGCCAACTGCATAGCCACTAAACATAATCGTAACTAAGGTACTTCTCAATTTTTGTGGTGCATATTCAGAAGTTAAAGTTACTAAATTTGGCAAAACACCGCCGATACCAAGTCCAGCAATAAATCTTAAAATTCCAAATTCTGTTGGATTACTTGCGAATCCTCCTAAAAAAGTAAAACCACTGAACAAGGTTACACAAATTAAAATAACTTTTTTTCGACCAATTTTATCTGCCAACATACCAAAAAGCATCGCACCAAACATCATTCCCGCTAGCGCTGTGCTCGCTAATAACCCAGCTTGGACAGAAGTCATACCCCACTCTTGCATAAGAAGTGGCAACGTTACGCCATTAATTGCTAAATCATAACCGTCAAAAATTACGATAAATAAACACCATAATACGATTGATAAATGAAAGGGTTTAAATTTTGCATTATCAATTACAGCATTCACATTCATTGTCTGCGCTGTCATTTTTATCTCACCTCCAATTGTGAGTATTTTTAAAATAATGAACCTAGATTCATATTTTATATAAATGCAATAAATTAGGATTTTTGTCTATACAACTTTCTAGTGGACTATTCATTTAATAGATTGATTAATAATTCAATTGGCATAAAAAATCATGAAAATTCAAGTTTTAAGAGTTTTATATTTATTCTTAGTTACTAAGAATGAATTCTTATATAACCTTTCGACTGAAATCTTGATTTTTAATACTCAATCTGCAAATTAGGATTGGCATTTTATTTAATAGTCAACTTTGATGCTCTTTGTAAATAAAAATTTCATTGTAAATCATTCATTTTTTGAACCATTCATTATTGTTTATTATTTAGCTTTTCAACTAATTAGTTGGGTTGTTTTTATGATATTAGCCTTATCACTAAGGCATTTATTGTTTAGCATAAATTAACTGAATGGAGCTTCTTATTTAATTACAAGGGTTTAATTATTTTCAAATTCAATTTATATATATAAAAAAACACCCCCTTGTATTGAAGGGGGTGTTTAGAATAATGAGCTGGCGATGACTTACTCTCACATGGGTAAC